>SPDF01000123.1 GCA_004525055.1 Gemmatimonadales bacterium
ACCCCTTAATCCGCTTACGTTTCAGGGCTTATGTTCGACGAGCTTTCCTCCAAACTGTCCGACACGCTTCGCCGGTTGGCGGGTCGTGGCGTCCTGACGGAGGAGGCAGTCAAAGAGGGGCTCCGCGAAGTCCGGCGGGTGCTGCTTGAGGCCGACGTCAGCTTCGACCTGACGCGCGAGTTTCTCGAGCGTGTGCAGGTGCGTGCGGTCGGCACTGAAGCGCTCAAGTCGGTGCGCCCCGGCCAGCAAATCGTCAAGATCGTCTACGACGAACTCGTGGCCTTGCTTGGCGAAAAGCAGGCGCCGATCGCCTTTGCGTCCGTGCCGCCGACGATCATCCTGCTCGTCGGGCTGCAGGGATCTGGCAAGACGACGACCGCCGGCAAGCTGGCGAAGCGGTTGAAGCTGGAGCAAAAGGCGCCGTTCCTCATCGCCGCGGACGTGTATCGGCCGGCGGCAGTGGATCAGTTGGTCACCGTGGCGGGGCAGGCCGGCGTCGGTGTGCACGCGGAGCCGGGTGTCACCGACGTCGTCGGCATCGTGCGGCGCGGGATCGCGGCCGCAAGCAAGGCGCGGGCGCGGACGGTCCTGGTGGACACCGCCGGACGGCTGCAGATCGACAGCGAGATGATGGAGGAGCTGGCTCGGCTCAAGGCCGCGATCACGCCCCACGAAATCCTTCTCGTGGCCGATGGCATGACCGGGCAGGACGCCGTCCGAATTGCCGGCGGGTTTCACGAAGCGCTGGGGATCACCGGAGTGATCCTCACCAAGATGGATGGCGACGCCCGGGGTGGCGCGGCCCTCTCCATCTATGGGGTCACCAAGGCGCCGATCAAGTACATCGGTGTCGGTGAAAAGCTCGATGCCCTCGAGCCGTTCATCCCGGAGCGGATGGCCGGCCGCATCCTCCAGCAAGGCGACGTGCTGAGCCTGGTGGAAAAGGCGCAGTCCTCGCTGGACGAGGGGGAATCGAGCCGGCTCGCCAAGAAGGCGGTGTCGAAGCGTGGCATGGACCTCCAGGATTTCCTGTCGGCCATGCGCCAGATGCAGAAGCTGGGGCCGCTCAAGAATGTGCTGGGCATGTTGCCGGGTGTGAACGCCCAGATGCTCAAGCAGGCCAACGTGAACGAGGATCGGCTGAAGCATGTCGAGGCCATCGTTCTCTCGATGACCCCGCGGGAGCGGAAGAACCCCGACCTGCTCAACGGGTCGCGGCGGAGCCGGATCGCCCGGGGCAGCGGCCGTACGGTGCAGGAAGTGAATCAGTTGATGGCGCAGTTCAAGCAGATGCAGAAACAATTGAAGTCGGCAGGTAAACCCGGCGCTCGCATGCCCTTTGGGCGCGGGTTTCCCGGCTGAGCACGTAACCCAAGGGATCGATACATGGCAACTCGCATTCGTCTCCGCCGGGTCGGGCGGAAGAAGCTCCCGATCTACCGTATCGTGGTCGCCGAGAAGACGGCGCCGCGCGACGGCCGCTTTATCGAAGTCATCGGCACCTATGCGCCGAAGGCCAAGGTGGAAGCGGAGCAGATCACCGTCGACACCGAGAAGGCGCGCGCCTGGCTCGACAAGGGCGCCACGGCATCGGAAACGGTGCACTCGCTGTTTCGGAAGGCCGGGCTCTTCAAGACGCCGACGGCCTGATGACGGAAGGCGCCCGCCACATGGTGGTCGGGCGGTTTCGCAGGCCGCATGGTATGAAGGGCGAGTGCACGATCTTCCCGCTGACGGACGAGCCGGGACGGGTCTTTGCCTCGGGGCAGGAGCTCTGGACGGTGGATATCGCCGGTGAGGCCATTGGGAGTCCGCTGACCGTGGAGCGGAGCCGATCCTATCATCGCGAGTGGCTGGTGAAGTTTGCCGGGATCGACCACCGCGATGCGCTGGAGCGCTACCGGAACGGATTTCTGGCGGTGCCGAGCGCGGCGGTGTCAGCGTTGGAAGAGGGGGAAGTCTACCTCCATGAGCTTGACGGCTTTGCCGTGCGGCTGGAGGACGATACGCCGGTCGGACTGGTCACCGGGTACTACGAAACGGCGGCCGGACTGGTCATCGAAGTGCAGGGTCCCAAGCGGGAGTTCCTGCTGCCGTATCGGAAGGAGTTTGTGAAGCACGTGGACCGCGCGGCCCGGAGGCTGGTGGTCGCTCCGCCGGATGGACTGCTCGATGGCTGAGCCGCTTCGCATCAACGTGGTTACGCTGTTTCCGGAGGTGTTTGTGCCCTGGCTCGAGGCGTCGATCCTCGGGCGGGCGCAAACGGGAGGACGGGTCGAGTTCCGACTGGTGCAGTTGCGGGATTTCACCCACGACCGGCACCACACGGTGGACGACTACGCCTTTGGTGGCGGCGCCGGCATGGTCCTGAAGCCCGAGCCGTTCTTCGAGGCCGTGGATTCCCTCGGCCCGCCGAGCGGACCGGTGGTGCTGCTCTCGGCACGGGGCAGGCGGTTTGCCCATGCGGACGCGGTCCGCTGGTCGCTGGCGCCGGAACTGACGTTGCTCTGCGGGCACTACAAGGATGTCGATCAGCGGGTGGCCGATCACCTGGCCACCGACGAGGTGTCCCTTGGCGACTTCGTGCTGACAGGGGGAGAACCGGCGGCCCTCTGCGTCCTCGATGCGGTGGTGCGATTGCTCCCCGGCGCGTTGGGCGACCACGAGTCGGCCAGTACGGATTCGCATTACGACGGGCTGTTGAGCCCGCCGAGCTATACCCGGCCACCAGAGTATCGGGGGCTGGCAGTCCCGGAGGTCTTGCGCTCCGGCGACCACGCGAAAATCGCCGCGTGGCGGAAGGAACAGGCGGACATACTGACTCGCGAACGCCGGCCCGATCTCTGGCAGGCGCACCTCGCGTCGGACGACTAGCGGCAGCACGCCGTACGGGGCCCACTGGGCCGGCACTCAGGAGAAGACGATGGAACGGATGGATGCGTTGACGCGCGGGACCCCGCGCACCGATCTCCCCGCGTTCGACGCGGGAGATACTGTGAAGGTCATGGTGCGCGTCCGCGAGGGCGACAAGGAGCGGTTGCAGGCGTTCGAAGGGGTGGTCATCTCCCGGCGCGGCGGCGGTGCCCACGAGAGCTTCACCGTCCGCAAGGTCTCGGCGGGTGTCGGCGTGGAGCGGATCTTCCCGCTGCAGAGCCCCACGATCGCGTCGATTGTCCTCGTGCGGCGTGGCCGGGTCCGCCGGGCCAAGCTCTACTACCTCCGTGCGCTGAGCGGCAAGGCCGCACGCATCCGGGAGAAGCGCCAGGACTAGCCGAGTGGCGGCCCGTCACCCCACGTTGGACCGCGAGTCGGCGGTCTGGGCCGATGGGCAGTTGCTGGTCGGAGTCGATGAAGCAGGCCGCGGTCCCCTGGCTGGTCCAGTGGTGGCCGCGGCCGTCGTATTTCCGGTCGGCTCACCGGTGATCCCTGGGGTTCGCGACAGCAAGACCCTGTCAGCGGCGCGACGGGAAGTGCTCGCGCTTGAGATCCGGGGAGCGGCGCTCGGCATCGGCGTCGGGGGTGCGTCGGTTCGGGAAATTGATCAACTGAATATTCGCGTGGCGACTGCACTGGCCATGCACCGGGCCATCAGACGGGCGCTCGTCCGCTTCCCCGCTTCCCCGCATCCCCGCCTGCTGATCGATGGCCTTCGGATGCCCGAGATCGGCTACCCTCACGACGCCCTTGTCGACGGCGACGCCGATTGCCACACGATCGCCGCGGCCGGGATCATCGCCAAGACGGTGCGTGACCGCCTGATGCGCCGACTGGCAGATCGGCACGAGGGGTATGGGTGGGACCGGAACAGTGGATACGGCAGTGCGGAGCATCTGGCGGCGATCGAGTCGCTTGGCCCCACCGACCATCACCGGCGGAGCTTCCGCCCGGTGAGTGGCATGGGGCTCCCTACTTGGCCCTCCAGAACGCCTTGTCCTGATTCGCGAACTCGTCAGGCACGTAACTGATCTCCGGGCTGATGGTCAGCAGCTGAACTTCAACCCGCTCGGTAGACTCGGCGAACTGGGCGACGATGTCCTGAGGGGACTTCATCTGTGCGCCGATGGCTCCCCGCGTGCTCAGGTCGCGGTCGATGCCGGCGAGGGAGTTTAGAGGGACGAGGAGCAGGAAGGTCGGTGTGGTACCCCCGGCGACGAGCTCGTAGGTGACCCACGGCGATGTGGCCCCGGCGGAGCGGTACGCCGAGACGTACGCCGTCATCATGGCGGCGAACGCCTTGTCTTGTCCGGGCCGCACGGTGAACGTACTGACCCAGAAATGCCGTGTTTCCGGTACGATGAAGGTCGGCTGGTAGCTCAGGTCGGCGCGGTAGCTGGCCAGCAGGGTCTGGACGCTGACGACAAAGGCGGATTCGCGAGCCATCAGAGTATCCAGCTGCTTCGCCAGGGATTTGTCGCTCTGGTAGCTCTGGTCGAGCCCCTCCAGGCCCGCGAAATCAGTGGCCCCGCCGATAAACCAGAACTCCGGTGCGCCGGAGGCGGCCACCGTCCCGACATAGCTGTAGGGCACCTTCTTCGACTGCAGCGTCTTCACCCAGGTGCGTTCATTGGCCAGGTGGCTGGCTGCCGTGCCGAACTTGGCGGTTTCCCGCACGATGCGGATGGCCGGTGGCGGGGTGGGGTTCAGCCACATGCTCTGGGCTGAGAGCGCGGCTGGGCCGGCTAGCAGAACCAGGCCCGTGAGGGCTGCGGGGAGGCGGGGACGCATGGGGCGCTCCGATGTGGGGATTGGGTCGAACCTACGCCGGAATCCGGCACTGGCAAGCCCTTGAATCCGGCCCCGTCGGGTGCAAGGTTTACGGCGGTCGGGGGCGTAGCTCAACTGGCTAGAGCAACGGGCTTTTAACCCGTAGGTTCTGGGTTCGATCCCCAGCGCCCTCACTGCAGTCCTTCCCGACCGGTCCCTCCCCAACCGTGGACGTGATGCACCCCTCCATCGCCTTTCTGTATTTGCTCAGCGAGTGGGCCGTCCGGTTCATCATGCTGGTGTACGTCCCGCAACGGCGGAGTCCCGCCGCCGCGCGGACGTGGCTGCTCTTGATCTTTCTCCTTCCCTGGCCGGGATTCCTGCTCTACGCCATTATCGGGCGCATCAAATTCCCCGCTTGGCGGGTAGCGCGCCAGCGCACAGTGTCGGGGATGATCCTCGAATGGCAGGGCCGGCATCCGCTGCCGGCGCCGACGTCGGTGCACGGGGGCCGTGTCCCCGAACTGGTGCTTGCGCTGGGCGACTTCCGCCCGCTCGAGGGCAACACGATCGAGTTGCTGCCGGACTACGACGCGTCGATTCTCCGCCTCGTGGAGGCGATCGATGGCGCGCGGCAGAGCGTGCACCTCCTCTATTACATCTTCGCCGACGATGACCGTGGTGGCCGTGTCGTGGAGGCGCTGCTCCGTGCCAGGGCGCGCGGGGTGGAATGCCGGGTGCTCGTGGATGCGGTGGGGTCGCGCAAGTTCGCGCTGGTGGAGCTACTGAAGAAATTGCTGGACGCCGGGATTCCTGCGCACGAGGCCCTTCCGGCCGGAATCTTTCGCCGGAATGCGGCGCGGTTCGATCTTCGTAACCACCGAAAAGTGGCAGTCATCGATAACTGTGTCGGCTTCACCGGGTCGCAAAACCTGGTGAATCCGGGCTTTGTCCCCGGGTATCCCAACGAGGAACTCGTCGCCCGGGTGACCGGACCAGCCGTGATCCAGCTCCAGGCGGTCTTCCTGGAGGACTGGTACTTCGAGACCGGCGACCTTCCTGCCAATCCGGATGC
>SPDF01000148.1 GCA_004525055.1 Gemmatimonadales bacterium
AACGGCGCCGGGATCGAGGGCGCACGGGTAGAGGTGCTTGGCACCGGACGGATCGTTGTCTCCGGAACCCCTGGCCGGTACCTGGTGGACAGCGTGCCCGTGGGCACCTGGCGGGTGCGAGCCGCCGCCATTGGATTCGAGCCGATCATCCTGACCGACATCCTGGTGGGCAGCGGCAAGCCGCTGGAACTCGAGATCCGGCTCACGCCTCGGGTAGTCGAGGTCACCGAGATCGTGGTGGACGCTCCGTATTTCCAGGCGGACATTGAATCGGCCACCAGCAGCGGAAACCTGAGCGCCGAGGATGTGCGGCGGGCTCCAGGGGTGAATGAAGACGTGGTCCGGGCGGTCTCGCTCCTTCCCGGCGTGGCGGTCACCACCGGCGGGCGCAACGACCTGGCGGTCCGGGGCGGCGCGCCGTACGAGAACCTGTTTCTCGTGGATGGACTCGAGGTCCCCAACATCAACCACTTCGGCTCCCAGGGCTCCACCGGCGGGCCGCTGACGATCCTCAACATCGACTTCATCCGCGAGGCGAGCTTCTCGTCGGGCGGTTTCGGGGTCCAGTACGGCGACCGCACCGCGTCCCTCGCCAGCTTCTCCCTCCGCGAAGGCAACAGCGATCGGCTGGCGGGCGAGGTCAATCTCTCGGCGACGGGGTTCGGCATCATCGGCGAGGGGCCGACGTGGAAGAACGGGACCTTCCTGGCGAGCGTACGGCGGAGCTACCTCGACCTGGTGTTTCGCGCCGCCGACTTCTCCTTCATCCCGGAGTACTGGGACGCGCAGCTCAAGGTGACCCAGCGGATCGGCACCCGGAGTTCGCTCTCCCTGTTCGCGGTCGGGGCGCTCGACAACATCATTCTCGATGAGGAGACGGCCGATAACCGGCTCGATAACAGCCGCATCGCGGCCCCCGACCAGAAGAGCTACTTCACTGGCCTCACCTGGAACTACTCGCTTCCGAAGGGGCTCCTCACGGCGACGCTGGGGCGCAACTGGACGCGATTCTCCACCAGCCAGTACGACACCTTGCTGGCGCCGGTGTACCTCAACCGCTCCGAAGAGGGAGACAACAGCCTGAAGACCGAGCTGGCCTGGCAGTTCACCCCGCGGCTCCAGGTGACGTTCGGAAACACACTGCGCATCGCCGACCGGCTCGACTACGACGTCCTGCTCTCCGGCGAGTACCGCACCGACAGCCTCGGCCAGCCACAGCCCCTCGCCGTGGACACCACCTTCACCGCGCTCCGGAACGCCACGTATGCGCAGGCGTCGCTCTTCGTGGGCAGCGTTCGGCTCACCGCGGGCCTGCGCGGCGATTGGTACGGGTTCCTCGACGAGTACCGCGTGGCGCCGCGCCTGGGCGCCAACATCCCCGTCGGCGCGTCCGGCTCCCTCAACCTGAGTCTCGGGCAGTACTACCAGGCTCCATCCTTCGTGTGGCTGGCCGGCGACCCCGGCAACGTCTCCCGGCTGGAACCGATCCGCGCCACGACAGGCATCGTGGGGTATGAACGGCTTTTCCGCCCCGACCTGAAGGGGCAAGTGGAGGTGTATTACAAGCGGTACGCCGACTACGCGGCCCGGCTCTACCGGCCGCAGGCCGTCCTCCAGCCGGCCGGTTTCGACGACGTGACCTCGGACATTCCCTCCGGGCTCGAGCCCCTCTCCAGTATCGGCACCGGGCGGAGCTACGGCGTCGAGCTGCAGCTGCAGAAGAAGTTCAGCGCCGTACCGCTCTACGGACTCGTGACGCTGACCGGCAGCCGGTCGGAGTTCACGGGGGTGGACAGCGTGTACTACACGGGCAGTTTCGAGACTCGGTTCATCGGCAACATCCTGGCGGGATGGCGGTTCAATCCCAAGTGGGAACTCAGCGGCAAGTATCGCCTCTCCTCCGGGCTCCCCTACACCCCATTCGCGACCAGCGGGCCCCAGGAGGGAGAGCGCGATTTCGAGTATTACAACCAGGAGCGGCTGCCGACCTTCGCCGCCTTCGACATCCGCCTCGATCGGCGCTGGTCGTTTCAATCGGTGCAGCTCGATGTCTACCTCGACATCCAGAACCTCTTCGGCCGGGCCAACGTGACCGGCACCTACTGGAACGAACGCACGCAGGAGGAGGAGTTCAACGAGGGGCTGGGGATATTGCCGACGATCGGGGTGAACGTGGAGTTCTAGCCGCTTGACGCCCGCTTGACGGCTCCCCATGATCGTGAGGTTGTCGGACGGGGCCCCGGACCAACTCACGGCCTCTCCGCCCAGGACAGCGCCCAGCTGCCTGAACCGCGTCATGGAGGCATCCCATGAAGCGCAGCACCAGTATTCTCGCCCTGATCATGCTGCTCCCGGCCCTGGCCGCGGCCCAGCACCCCCAGACCCGGGAAGGCTTCGGCATCAGCTTCGGGTTCGGCGCCGGGTCCGCCGTCTTCACCTGCGACGACTGCCCCACGGACTGGGGCGGAACGGCACCCTCGGGCTACCTTCGCCTAGGCGGGTACCTGAGCCCGAGCATTATGCTGGCAGGCGAATCGAACGGATGGTCCGACCCCGACGGAGCGTCGATAGGAGCGATCCTGGCTGTCCTGCAGTGGTATCCGATGGTCGAGCGCGGCCTGTACCTCAAGGGAGGCCTCGGCTATGCCTACGCCGATGCGCTTGATTTCGGGATCGATCCACCCTCCGGCTTCGGCGCGTCCCTCGGGGCCGGCTATGACCTTCGCGTGGCCAGGAACTTCGCCCTCACGCCCTACATCAACTACATCCGGATGATCGGGGGAACGATGAGCTGGTACGACGGCGATCCAAACTCGAGCCCGAATATCGGTGTCTTCCAGTTCGGGCTCGGGTTCACCTGGTTCTGAGCGACCGGGCGCCTGATCCGCCTCACTGGAGAGACGGAATCCATCCGGGGATCTCGCTCGTATGGATACAAGCGCCCGTCCCGGCCCCGTTTGTCCCCACACGAAGGCTCCGCCATGCAATTGTTCCTGGCCTCCCTCATCGCACTGACAGGATGGATGGCCGTTCCCCTGGCGGCCCAAGCCCCCGGCAAGTGGCCACCCGACTCCCTGATAAACACGAAGGTCATCCCCAAGAACACGCCAGTCATGCAGGTCGTCGGGCAGATGCGCAACATCACCGGGGCCCTCGGCGTGCGCTGCCCGTTCTGCCACGTTGGCCAGGAAGGCGAGCCGCTCTCCACATTTGACTTTGCCAGTGACGAGAAGGCGACGAAGCGGACAGCCCGCCAGATGATGCTGATGGTCGAGGAGGTGAACCGGCGGCTGGACACCCTCCCACACGACCATGCGCGCGGGCACGAGACTCCGCATGTGGAAGTCACGTGTCGCACCTGTCACCGCGGTGTCGAGCGCCCCATTCCCCTGAGCACCATCCTCATCGAGGCCACCGTGGCCGGCGGCGCGGACTCCGGGGCAAAAGTCTACACCGAGCTGCGGGACAAGTACTATGGAGAGGACGCCTACGACTTCGGAGAGCGGACGCTCAACATCGCCGCGTTCCGGGTAGCGCGGGAGCGGCGCTACAGCGACGCGCTGGCGCTGCTGGACCTGAACGAGCAGATGTACCCCGGGTCGTCGGGGATGTACGTCTTTCGGGGCAACGTCCTCTTGATGAGTGGTGATACGACGGCGGCGGCTGCCGCGTATCGGGAGGCCATCGCCCGTGACTCCTCGAACGAGGAGGCACGGGGACGGCTCCGGGAGATCCAGCGGGCGCCCTGAGCGCGCCCGCGTCACGGCCTCAGGGCACGATCCTGAGCACCTCCCCTACACCGGCCATGTTCCCCTTGTTGGACACGTAGATCGCGCCGTCCGGACCGACCGCGACGGCAGTCGGGAACGTCAGGTCCGACTTGAGAACCGTCCGGGCCCCATCAGGTGCCACGTAGGTCAGCTTCCCCGGCCCGCCGAAGAAGACCGGCGCCGAGGCATACTCGACGACATAGAGCCCGCCATCCGGGGCAAACGCAAAATCCGTGATCGTCTTGAAGCCGTCGATGTACACCGTCGGGGCCTGACCCGGAACGACCCGGTAGATCCTTGCGTTGCCAGACAGGAACGGCACGCCACTCAGGGTACTGACGTAGAGCGCACCATCGGGCCCGCGTTGTACCTCGGTCGGGACTGCTTCTGACTGACTGAATGGCGGCGGCGCGGGCAATGACGGGAAGGTCGCGACGACGCTGGTGGCGCCGTTGGCCATGACCTGGATGAGCGAGTTCCCGCCGGCATCGGCCACGAATCGAGCGCCCGCCTCGTTGAGGAGTCCGAAGGGGTTGGAGTCCACCGGCCCGCCCGCCGGATTCTCGGCATCCTCGACGGCGGAGACATCGGCCACGACCTTCCAGTGCCCGCTCGGTGCCAGCTTGATGAGGTCGCCGAAGCCGGTGGAGTACGCGCCGAGCAGCGCCCGCCCAGCCGGCGGGCCACCCCAACCGATGCTGACAATCGCGTCACCCACCCCCAGGAAACCGATGTCGGCCGGTCCGATGATGTCATTCACGGCGGCGACGTACACCGACGGCAGGCCTGAGGCCACTCGCTCCTGGCGGCCCTTCCAGTACCGGGTGACGGCTCCGGTGCCGCTGTAACACTTCTCACCTCGCGGTTCAACGATGCATGGCCCGTTAATCGAGGTATTCCCCGATTCCACAACGTACAGGGCGCCCTGCGGCCCGAACGCGATCCCCTTCGGGGCGTCGAGTCCGGTGAGGAGCACCGTCGTTGAGCCAACCAGGAGGCCCGGAGTGGCCCGCACGACCTCCGGTGACGACAGAGCGCCAGGGGAGGTCGGCTGACCGTCGGCACATCCAAGGAGCAACAGGGTGGGGACAATCAGCAGGACTCGTCGTGCCATAGCGGCCTCCGCAATACGTGGGGGAAATTCGATCGGTCCACACTATTCCATTGTGCGCGATCCGTCAAGCAGAAGTTCCGGAGAAGAGTCAGGGAAGGGGCAGAAGCCTCTGGCCGATGGCGCCGGACCGCCCTAAGTTGCGTGTCGACCCCGCTCACTGCCCCCTGCCCCTCCAGACGGTCGAGGATCACCACGTGATTCGCCCGCTCGCTGCTCTACTCGCGCTTTCGCTCGCCCTGCCCGTCACCGCAACCGCGCAGCAAACCAGGGCCAAAGCCGATTCCGCCCGGCGCGACAGCATGCCGAAGAGCCCACCGGGCCCAGGCGGCACCTCGCTCCCCAATGCCAATCCCTTCCCCAGCACCTACACGCCCTTTCCGTCCCGCCCGACGCTCATCACCAACGTCACCATCCTG
>SPDF01000171.1 GCA_004525055.1 Gemmatimonadales bacterium
ATCTGGAGCACACCCCCGAGGCGGCGGCGTCGCCCGAGCTGATCGAAGAAATTGGCGACCTGCTGTTCGCGGTGGTGAACCTGTCGCGAAAGGCGGGCGTCGCGCCGGGGGTCGCGTTGGACAAGGCGAACCGGAAATTCATCGATCGATTTCGCGGGGTGGAAAAACTGGCCGCCGAGCGCGGGGTGGATCTGCACTCGGCGGGACTGGCGAAGTTGGATGCACTGTGGGACGAGGTGAAGGCGCGCTAGGGATAGAGCCGGTGAATCTGTCTCGGAAATGCGATCGCTTCCCGGATGTGCGGAATCCCGCTGATCCAGGCGATGGTGCGCTCGAGGCCCAACCCGAACCCGCTGTGCACGAAGGTGCCGTACTTTCGCAGGTCGAGATACCACCGATAGGCTTCCGGATCGAGTCCCTGGGCCAGGATCCGGGCGTGCAGCCGGTCGTGATCATCTTCGCGCTGTGAACCGCCGATGATTTCGCCGTATCCCTCTGGGGCCAGACAGTCGTTGTTGAGGACGGTCCGGGGGTCTGCCGGGTTCTCCTTCATGTAGAAGGCCTTGACCTCTTTCGGATAGTTGAAGACGAAGACCGGCCGGTCGTACTCCTTGGCCAGCAAGGTTTCGTCCTCGCCACCCAGATCCTTCCCCCACGTGATATCGGACCCCAACCCCTGCAACTTGGCCACCGCATCGGTATAGCTGATCCGTGGGAACGGCCCCACCACGCGCTCGAGCGGCGCAGTGTCGCGCTCGAGCTCCTTCAGCTCTTCCTTCCGCCGGTCGAGCACCCGGGCGACCACCGCGGAGATGAACTCCTCCTGCAGCGTCATGTTGGCGTCCGAGTCGTTCCAGGCAACCTCCGGCTCGACCATCCAGAATTCGGTCAGATGGCGCCGGGTTTTCGACTTCTCGGCCCGAAAGGTCGGGCCAAAGCAGTAAACCTTCCCGAGGGCCGCCGCCGCCGCCTCGACGTATAACTGCCCCGTCTGCGCGAGATAGGCCTTCCCCAGATCGAAGTAATCCGTGCTGAAGAGATTGCCCGCTTCCTCGCCGATCGACCCGGTCAGGATCGGGGTGTCCACCAGCACAAAATCGCGGTCGTAGAAGAAGTCCCGAATTCCCTGGACTACCTCGTTGCGCACCTTGGCGATGGCCACCTGACGGCGGCTGCGCAACCATAAATGCCGGTGCTCGAAAAGGAATGCGCTCCCATGTTCCTTTGGCGAGATCGGAAACTCCGGGCTGGCGCCGAGGATCTCCACCTCGCTGGCCGTCAACTCATGCCCGCCGGGCGCGCGGGCATCGGCTCGCACGTCGCCCGTCACGGCGATCGATGCTTCCTGGGTGAGCGCTGAAACCCGAAGCCAGGTGGCCTCCGACACTTCCCGCTTGGAGAAGACCGTTTGCAAGTACCCCGACCCGTCACGAAGAACCACGAAGGCGATCTTGCCGCTAAAACGGGTGGTGGCGACCCACCCGCGGACGGTGACAGGCTGACCGACGTGACGGTCCAGTTCGTTGATTCGGACGTTGGGCATGGGACTCGGCTGCGGTAAGGGTCGTCGACGGTAGGATTGTACACCCGCTACCCGATGCGGAACAACTCCGTCGCCCTCGGAAACCGGGCCAGCGCCCGGGCGCGAATGGGCTGGTTGGCCGTGCGCTGAAGCATCGGGTCAGCCGCCAAGACCTGCCCCGCCAACTCCCGCGCCCGCTGCAGCAGGGGCGTGTCCTCGGGAAGGCGCGCGTGTCGCACCTCGATCCCGCCCGACTGGCGCGCGCCGATCAAGTCGCCCATCCCACGCTCCTTGAGATCGAGCTCCGCAATCGCGAAGCCGTCGTTGGTGGCGGCGAACGCCTTCAACCGATCGGGCGTCCGTCCACCGGGCAGGAGGATGCAATGGCTGTCGCCCGGTCCCCGTCCAATCCGCCCACGTAACTGGTGCAGCTGCGCGAGCCCGAACCGTTCCGGATGCTCGATCACCATCACCGTGGCGTTCGGCACGTCAATCCCGACCTCGATCACCGTCGTGGCAACCAGTACCTGGACGGCCCCATCGCGGAATCGGCGCATGACCCGGTCGCGCTCATCGGCCTTGAGGCGCCCATGGACGAGTGCCACCACGAGGTCGGGCCAACGGGCGTCGAGCATCTCCGCCATGGTGGTGGCCGCTCGCAGGTCCGCCTTTTCCGATTCATCGATGATCGGCAGGACAACGTATGCCTGTCGCCCTGCCCGACACTCCGCCTCCACGAAGGACATGACCCGCTCCCGATGCTGCTCGCTGCGGATGGTCGTCCGCACCGACCCCCTCCCGGGCGGGCGTTCGTGCAGCTGGGATTGGTCGAGGTCGCCATAGAGCGTCAGTGCCAGCGACCGCGGAATCGGGGTCGCCGAGAGGAGGAGAACGTCGGGTGCTGAGCCCTTGCCGATGAGGGCCGCGCGCTGCTCTACGCCGAAGCGGTGCTGTTCGTCGATCACGACGAGGCCGAGCCGGCGAAAGGCGACGCTCTCCTGCATCAGCGCGTGAGTCCCCACCGCGATCCGCGCCCCACCCTGCCCCAGCCGTGCCTTGGCGGCCTTCTTTGCGGCGGCGGTCATCTTGCCGAGGAGCAGTTCCGGCACGATGCCGAGCGGCGACAGAAGTTCGGTGAGCGTCCGCGCGTGTTGTTCCGCGAGGAGTTCCGTAGGTGCCATCAAGGCCGCCTGAAAGTCGTTCTCGACCGCCAGGAGCATCGCGAAGAGCGCCACTACGGTCTTCCCGGTCCCCACGTCGCCCATCAGCAGTCGGTGCATCCGTTCCGGCGCGGTCATGTCGGTGGTGATCTCGCGGATGGCCCGCTTCTGGTCGTCCGTCAATTCGTAGGGGAGCGCCGCCTTGAGGGCCGAGGTGAGGTCGCGCTTCACCTCGAACGCGATCCCGCTGCGCTGGCGCTTGGCGAGCGTGCGGGCCCGCACCAGCATCAATTGCAGGTCGAACAGCTCATCGAAGGCGAGGCGCCGCCGACCCCGCTCCGCGTCCACCACGGTGGCGGGGCGATGCACGTCGCGCAGCGCGTCCGCCAGCGCCGGCAACGCGAGTTCCGAGCGGATCGGTGGAGGAAGCACGTCCTTCACCAGTGGGAGCAGGTGGTCGAGGTGTCGGTCCACGAGAGACCGGATCATCTTGTGACTCAACCCCTCGGTGGCGGGGTAGACAGGCAGGACCCGCCCACTCTCCGGTGCGACCACCTCGTCTTCATCGGCCAGGATCAGGAACTCGGAGGGCGCCAGCTGTCGACCGTGATAGAATCGCACGGTACCGGCCACCAGCAACGTCTGTCCGACTTCAATGGTCCGGTCGAGGAACGCCTGGCCCGGCCACGCGCACTCAATGACGCCCGAGGCGTCGCGCAGCACGGCGCGGAAGATCCGAAGCCCCCGGCGCGTCGGAACCACCCCCTTATCCACGACCCGCCCGATGCAGGCGACGTCGTCGCCGACGCGGGCGCGGGCCACCGGAATGACGGAAGAGGCGTCGAGATAGCGATGGGGGAGATGCCAGAGCAGGTCCTGCGCGGTCACGACGCCGAGGCGGGCGAACGCATCGGCCCGCCGCTCGCCGACCCCCTTGAGGAACTTGACGGGCGTGTCGAGCCGGAGGGCGGGTGGGGCGCTACCCTTCGTCGGCAAGGAGTTGCCTGGCGAAATCGCGCGGATCGAACGGCGTGAGGTCGGCGAGGCCCTCCCCGCGCCCCAGAAATCGTATCGGCACGTCCAACTCCCGGCGCAACGCCACCGCCGCCCCGCCCTTGGCGGTGCCGTCGAGCTTCGTGATAATCAATCCCGTCGGTTGCACAGCCTCGGCAAAGAGTCGGCCCTGCTGTACCGCGTTCTGGCCGACGGTGCCGTCGAGGACGAGCAGTGCCTCGTGCGGCGCACCGGGGGCACGGCGTCCAACCACGCGCGCCACCTTTCGCAGTTCGTCCATCAGGCCCTCCTGAGTGTGGAGCCGCCCGGCGGTGTCCACCAGCACGGTATCGGCGCCCCGCGCCGACGCCGCCTCCACCGCATCAAACGCCACCGCGGCCGGATCACCGCCCGACGCGCCAGAGACACATGGCACATCCAACCGTTCCGCCCAGACCTCCAGCTGCGCGATGGCCCCGGCGCGCCAGGTATCGGCGGCGGCCAGCAGCACCCTCCGGCCCTCCCCCTTCAAGCGATACGCGAGCTTGGCCACCGTGGTCGTCTTCCCCACGCCATTGACACCCATGACGAGCACCACCGTCGGGCCCGACTCGGCGCGGGCAATCCCGGCCGTCCCGGCCACCGGGGAGAGCAGCTCCGCGATTCGGTCGACCATGGCCTCCTTGAGGTCGGCCTCCGTCTTCCAAGTCCCCCGGCGGACGCCATCCTCAAGTACCGCCATAAGGTCCATCGTGGCTGGGACACCGAAATCCGCCTCCAGCAGCAGGCGCTCCATGGCCTCGATGTCGGCGGCGTTGAAGCCCCGAACCATCGCGCCCACATCAGTGAGTGCCAGGCGCTTGAGCCGACCCCAGAGGCCCGGCTTCTTCTGTTCGGTGACACGGTCCCGTTTCATGGACGGAATCTAACGCCGGCGATCAGCGCAGACCGAGCCGGCGGCGGGCGAGCCATTCGCCCGCCAATGCCAAAAGGACGAGGAGATAGAGCCACGGCCATTGCCGAACCGTGCGTCGTTCCCCTGCCCCTGCCTCTGGGATGGCGCGGGACTGCACAACGCCCGGTCGGGGGAGCCATTCCCTCGACCAGTTGTCCACGGCAGCCGTGCCGGTG
>SPDF01000187.1 GCA_004525055.1 Gemmatimonadales bacterium
GCGCGGACCGGATCGCACGCTCCCGCCGTCATGACGAAGTCGGTCAAGTGGCGCAAGCTGAAGCGATCGAAGCAGAAGTTCGTCGGCTACCAGCACGACACCGCCGACACTGAGATCCTCGCCTTCAGGCAGGATGGCGACGCGGAGCGCGTGGAACTCCTCCTCAAGGAGAATCCCTTCTACGCCGAATCCGGTGGGCAGGTGAGTGATACCGGCTACCTGCGTGGTCAGGGCTGGGTCATGCCCGTCGACCAGGTCCGCAAGGGCGAGCAGGGCACGATCATCGGGGGCGCGTTCCGCGAGGAATTCGAGCCAACCTCGGTCTACGGTTCTGTGGACATCTCGCGCCGACGGAACATCGAACGCAACCACAGCGCCACGCACCTCGTGCACGCGGCACTCCGCAAGCATCTTGGTACGCATGTGCATCAGCAGGGTTCGCTGGTGGACGACGGGCGTCTCCGTTTTGACTTCTCGCATCACGGCCCCATCGAACCGGATGTGCTTCAGCAGGTCGAGCGCGAAGTCAACGCGCACATCTGGGCCAACGATCCCGTCACCACACGCGAAATGCCCTATCCCGATGCGCTCGCGCTCGGCGCAATGGCTCTATTCTCCGAGAAGTACGGCGACGTCGTGCGGGTCGTCTCGATGGGGGAGTCGTCCATCGAACTCTGTGGCGGGACCCACGTGAGGAGTACCGGGCAGATCGGGCTCTTCCAGTTTGCGTCCCAGGGGGGCGTAGCGGCGGGCGTGCGCCGGATCGAGGCGGTCACGGGGCCGGAAGCCTACACCCTCGTCGAGTCGCTCCAACAGCAGATCGCTGGGGCTTCATCGGCGCTGAAGTCGCAGCCCGATCACCTGTTGCGCAAGCTCGAGCAGTTGATCGAGGAGCGTGAACGGCTACACACGCGGGTCAATGAACTCCTGCGCGGCGGCGCGGCCGCCCCGGCCGAGGGAACAACGCTGGATATTGGCGGTGTGGCCGTCACCCTCGGGGAAACCGAAGTGGAGAACCGGGAAGAAGTCCTTGCCCTCGTCGACGGATTCCGCACCGGGACGTCGGGCGCGGTCCTCGTCCTGTTCGGGACGGCCGGCCGCGGCGCGGTCCACGTCGCGGTGACCGACGACCTGGTCAAGGCGGGGCGGAAGGCGGGCGACCTCGCGGGACGCATCGCGGCCGTGAGCGGAGGCAAGGGAGGCGGCCGCCCGCAGTTTGCCTCCGCAGGCGCCGGCGATCTGGCGCGCCTTCCGGAAGCCCGCGCGGAGGCGCCCGCGATCATCGCCGCCTGGCTCCGTGGAGACCAATGAAGGACGCCGCCAACTGGTTTGCTGAACGCGCCGCCGGCGCACCGCCCGCGCTTCGGGCCAGTGCTGCGGACTATCTCGCGCGGGCCACACAAGGCGGGGGTGTCGCGTCGCAGTTCGCCGAAGCGGCCACGTTGGCGCTGCGCGAGGTGTTCGGCAAGGACCGATCCCGGGCGACGGCACTCGCCCTGTTGACGGCGGACAGCCTTGTCACGCTGGCGTTGCTCGCCCAGGCGGAAAGGGCTCCAGAAGAGCTGGGACGGTTCGCCACCGACATCGTAGGCGCCGCGGCCGCGTGATCGAT
Source organism: Gemmatimonadales bacterium (assembly GCA_004525055.1). Lineage (GTDB taxonomy): Bacteria > Gemmatimonadota > Gemmatimonadetes > Gemmatimonadales > GWC2-71-9 > SPDF01. The sequence goes on from SPDF01000187.1 coordinate 1,613, forward strand.
CTCCACAATCATCTCCTTCCTGGCGTGGACGACGGCGCGCGGAGCGTCGCGCAGTCGCTCCGGGTGCTGGCCACGTTTGCGAATCAGGGCGTCGGGGCGGTCTGTCTGACCCCCCACCTGCTGGCCAGCGATGCCGCCGGTGGACGCCCTGCCGCTCACGATCTGGCGTATGCCGCGTTGCTCGCGGCTGCGCCCACGACGCCGCGGCTCCACCGTGGCGCTGAGATCATGCTGGATCGCCCACTCCCGCCGAGCGTGGCGAGACAACGCGCGGTCACGCTCAACGGTACTCAGTTCGTGCTGGTTGAATTCACGCGCATGGTAACGTTTCAGACCGCTGCCGCCGCGCTGGCCCACGTGGTCGAGATCGGACTCACCCCCGTGCTCGCGCACCCTGAGCGCTATGCCTGCTGCACACCGGAGGTGGTCAGACGCTGGCGGGCCCTCGGGGCGGTGATGCAGGTCGATGGAACCACGTTGGCCACCAGCCGCGGTCGTGGCGCGCGCGCGCGCCCTCGTCGCAGAAGGATTGGCGGATATCCTGGCGGGCGACAATCACGGGGACGACCGCTCGCTGGCGACCGCCCGCGAGTTTCTCCGTGAGCATGGCGGGGCGGTCCAAGCCGGACTCCTGCTCGACGTCAACCCCGCCGCGATCCTGGCGGGGGGAAACCTCGAGGAAGTCCCGCCGCTCCCGCTTCGTACCAATGTCCTTTCGCGCTTGCGGAACCTGCTCACGGAGAGCGACCAATGAGCGACGCACATATTGCAGCGGGCCTGCGCACCCTGGCCCGGCTGGCGGAAGCCACCACCGCGCTCGCCGGCGAGGCACAGCAGATCGCGGAGACGTATGTCCGGACGCTCCGCGGCGGGGGCACCATTTATTTTGCGGGGAATGGCGGAAGTGCCGCGGACGCCCAACATCTCGCCACGGAATTCGTGGTGCGCTACGCGAAGGCTCGCCGCCCCCTCGCCGCGGTCGCCCTCACGACCGATACCTCGTTGCTCCTCGCGGTCGGTAACGATTTCGGATTCGACCAGGTGTTTGCCCGGCAGGTGGAGGCGCTCTGTCGCCCGGGCGACCTGCTCGTCCTGCACAGCACCAGCGGGGCGAGCCCCAATTTGCTCCGCGCCGCCGAGGTGGCACGGGTCAAGGGGGTGCCGGTCGTGGCATTTCTCGGCAAGGGGGGCGGTGCGCTTGCTGGCATGGTAGACCAGTCGTTCATCGTCGCCGCCGATGACACCAGTCACATCCAGGAGATCCACCTCGCGGTCGAGCACCTGATCGTGGAGGTAGTGGAACGGGAGTTGGACCTTGGCTGAGGCGCTGAGCTTCCCGGCGGGCTCCGTCGCGTTGGTGACTGGCGGGTCGCGTGGCATCGGCCGCGCAACCGCGTTGCTGCTCGCGCGACTCGGCGCGGACGTCGGCCTGACCTGGCACACCCGAAAGGGAGATGCCGAGGCGGTCACGCGGGAGATCCGGGCCATGGGCCGCAAGGCGTTCGCCGCCGGTGGCGACCTCGCCGATGTTGCGGTGGTCGAGCGCGTCTTCAGGGAGTTCAAGGCCTGCTTCGGCCGGCTCGACTATTTCGTGGCGAACGCCGGCGTCTGGCCCGTGGCGGACGTCGCGCTCCGTGACATGGACGAATCGCGGTGGCGGTCGGTGCTCGCCGCGAATCTCGATGCCGTGTTCCTCACCACCCGTGCCGCCCTCCGCCTCATGGGCCCGGGTGGCCGCGTCGTGCTCGTCGGCAGTACGGCGGGACAGCGCGGCGAGGGGTTCCATGCCGACTACGCCGCGAGCAAGGGCGCGCTCATCGCGATGACGAAATCGCTCGCCGTTGAATGCGCGCCGGGCATCACGGTCAATTGCGTCGCACCAGGATGGGTCGACACCGAGATGGCCGCCGCGTCCTACGCCGATGGAGGGCGCGCGCGCATCGAACAGGGGATTCCGATCGGCCGGGTCGCCAGCGCGGATGACATTGCCGGGCCGATCGCCTTTCTCCTCAGCGACCTGGCTCGGCACGTCACCGGCGAAGTGCTGAATGTGAACGGCGGGAGCGTGTTGTGTGGCTGAGCCAGGCGATGGCGTGATTCACCTGCTCTTCACCGGCGGCACGATCTCGATGCGACAGTCCGCCGAGGCAGGCGGCGCGGTGCCGGCACTCGACGGGGCGGCGCTGGTCGGCTTGGCGCCGGAACTCGCCGCCGTCGGCCAAATCAGCATAGAGGATTGGGGGCGCTTTCCAGCCTCGCATATGGGCCTCGACCGGCTCTGGGCGCTGCGGAACCGTGTCGCCGAGGTGGCGAGCTCCGGTACGGTCCGGGGCATCGTTGTCACCCACGGCACCGACACGCTGGAAGAGACCGCCTACCTGCTGGCCCGCACGCTCGATCCTGCCATTCCAGTGGTGGTCACGGGGGCGATGCGCACCTCAGAGGACGAGAGGTGGGATGGTCCGCGAAACCTGGTGGAAAGCGCGCGGGTCGCGGGCGAAGCAGAGAGTCGGGGGCGGGGTACGATGGTCGTGTTTCACGGGACGGTGCTGAGCGGTCTGGAGGCGGTGAAGACCGACGCTGGTGAGGTGGACACCTTCCTCGCACCTCGCGCCGCCCCGCTGGGCGCTGTGGCGGGTGGTTTGGTCCGGTATGCAGCGGGCGCGCGTGCCGCGGCACCGCTTCCGACATTCCCGCATGCACTTGATGCACGCGTCGCGATGGTATCAGCCGTTGTGGGCGACCGGGGCGCGCTCGCGGACGCCGCGCGAGAATCCCATGACGGTCTGGTGCTCGTCGCGTTCGGGCGCGGCA
>SPDF01000326.1 GCA_004525055.1 Gemmatimonadales bacterium
CGGGGAGCGCGTTCGGACCGGCGGGGGAGGGGTATTTCCGGATCGCACTGACGGTCCCGCCGGCGCGCCTGATCGAGGCGGTCGGTCGACTGGCAAGGGCGCTGGCAGGTGTCCAGGAAGACGGGGGTGCGCCGACCGCCTGATCTGCAGCTCCCACGGCCGCCGCGCTGGCCGCCGTGGGCGATCGCCACGAGCGTCGTGCTCCACCTGGCGGCTCTCGTGGCCCTCATCCTGTTGTTCGTGCCGGCGCAGCGACTCCGCGAGCGCCACCTGTTGGTCTCGCTCTCGCCCCAGCAGCGCTCGCAGCCGCGTCAGGTCCTCGCAGAGCTTCCACCATCGACGGACCGCGCCTCGCTTCCCGAGGCAGCCCCTCCGCTACCGACTCCGACGCCCAGCAGGGCGATGGACAATCGATTCTTCGTTGCCCCGACGCCGCTCGGTGGAATCCCCAGTGACTCCGCGCCGTCGTGGATGGCGCCCGACGAAGAGTTGGCGTTTCCCTGGCCCTCGCTCGGCACCGGGTTGTTGTGGGATCGGCGGGCCCCGACTGAGCCGGGCGTCGGGCGCACCCACGCACAAATGACCGACAGCGCCGTCAAGGCGATCATCAACCACTATCTCGACTCGCTCGCGGCGCTGCCCGGCGGCGGGCGCCTGCTGCTCCCCTGGTGGAAGGCGACGATCGGTGGGCAGGAGTTTGGTCTCGACGGCCAGTGGCTCACGGTGGCTGGTGTCAAGATTCCCAGCCTCATTCTGGCGCTGATTCCCTTTCCGAATGGTGGCAACGAATCGAAGGCGCTGGACGTGGGGGGACGGATGCGGGCGCAGGACTACCAGCTGGCGCTGCCACGGGCGGCGGCGGCCGCGGATCAGCGGGAAGAGGTCAAGGCCATTCGGGAGCGGAACGCCGCAGAGCAGGAACTCAACCGAAAGCAGCGCGAGCCGCCAAGCGCACCCTAGAGATTGCTTCGTCGGCCCCCTTCCGGGGCCTCCTCGCAATGACAACAACGGGTTTGAGCTTCTGTCATTGCGAGGCCACGCGGTGGCCGAAGCAATCTCGACCGAGCAGCCTACATCGGGCCGCCACCGAGCGGCTCGATCTTTTTCACCGCGCTGCGGTTGACCAGCACCCGGATGTTGTTGCTTTCGGGGTCGACCGGCACCACGAAGAAGAACGGCCGGTTCGGTGGGAAGCGGTTGGTCAGGCCGATCATCACCTCGCCGTCGGGGAATTGGAGCGAGACGGCGGTCGAGCCACGTGCTCGCGGATCGGCGGGGTCGATTGTGTGTGCCTCATGGCGGGCCATGTCACCCTCGAGGGAGCGCACGAAGAAGAGCGCCTTGAGGTCTTTCATCTTGACCTCGGCGGTGATCCCGTCCGGGGGACGCACGTGGAACGCCGGTTTGGTCGGGTCGACGTCGAGACTGGTGCCCTTGAGGATCGTTCCGTCCAGGTAGCGGGCCACCACAAGGTTGTTCATACGCCCCCCCCCTCAATGTCAGAGACAGATCTCGGATGCACCAGGTGCTCCGCGTGTAACCGTGTACGGGCCGAGGGTGGTGCTCAGGTCGGGAACGGAGACCGAGAAGGTCAGCACGTCGCCCCTGATCATGCCGCTGTAGGCCGCTGGATGTGGCGGGCGACCCTCGGCGGGGATTGGCCCTCCGCCAGTGAAATACTGTCCGGTGGCATTCCAGGGTCCACCGGGCGCGATTCCCCAACCCGGATCGATGGTTCCTGATCCACAGAGGAACTCCACGGTTCCGCCCGCAGTGCTCAGCATAAGGGTCGCTTCAGGGCCACCCCATTGGCCGCCGATGCTCGGTGCCGTCTCCTCGGAACACCCGAGTCCGGAGAGTAGTGCCAGGGCGACCAGCGGGGTCAGACAACGCATGGTGCTCGCCTCGATGTGGTGCGTTTCACGACGAGAATCTCAGCACGATCGAAACATCGCCCAGGTCTCGAGCTCCGAGGCGACCCGCGCATGCCCGGAGACCTGGTAACCCAAATGTTCATAGAGGGTGACGTTGCGCGCAAGTTCGGTGGTCAAGGATACTCCGCACGACTCTCCATCGGCGTCGGCCAACGCGTGGACGTGCTCCATCAGCACTCGCCCCAGCCCAGCCCCGTGCAGGGCGGTACGCACGCCGATCATGCCGAGATGGTGATGGTTGGCGTGGGGGGCATTTTCGCGGCTGACCCTGCCATACTCGCCGTAGCGGGACCGCGCGTCCACTCCCAACTCCGCCCAGACCGACTCGCGGAGCTCCTCCAACGGAGGGGAGACGGGCCGTTCCCCGGGGAGGTCCACCATCGCCCCGGCGACCATTGTGCCGGTGTCGTCGTCCAGCCCCAGCATCAGGCCCTTCGGGTTAGCGCGCGAGGCCACGAAGAGCCCGACCAGGGTGCGGAGACGGTGGGGGTATTCCGTTTTGCTGCCGAGCACATACCGCATGACGGGATAGTCGAAAAAGGCGTCGCAGAGCACCGTGACCACTTCATCGGATCGGTCGGCCGAGAGGACGGTCACAGCCATGTGGCGGGCCTCGGTTCGCAGGGGTTGGGTTGCACCAGTATTGGTTCCCGGTGGAGTGCTGTCAAGCAGTTGAGACTCTGGTTGATGCCCGGACCTAGAAACTGCTTGAAGTTCCAAGTCATTTTTGTTAAGTGTCTTAGGA
>SPDF01000275.1 GCA_004525055.1 Gemmatimonadales bacterium
CCCCCCGCGGTTACCAGCAGTGCCGGTCCGCTGCGGGCGCCGCCGGTCGGGGGCGCCGCGAACGTCGGGCGAAACGACCCCTGCCCCTGTGGCTCGGGGAAGAAGTACAAGAAGTGCCACGGGGCGCACTGAGGGGGGCACGCGTAATTTCGACACCGTGATTTGCGCGGGCACGCCTTAGGTTGGGGCGTGCCCGCTTCCTTTTCCCCACCATTCGCCCATGACCTCCCCCGCGAGCGGCTCTGGGCTCTTGGGCCCGCCGCGTTGACGCCGGGCGAACTTCTCGCCATCCTCCTAGGGACCGGAAGTCCTACCAGCAGCGTGACGGAGGTCGCCGCCCGCCTCCTGGAGGTGGGCGGAGGGTCTCTGCGCCGTCTTGCCGCCCGGCCGCACGCGGAACTGCTGCGGGTCCCCGGGGTCGGAACCGCCAAGGGGGCGCGGTTGATTGCCGCCTTCGAACTGGCGGCCCGGGTGGCGGGTGAGTCCCGCCTGGATCGGCCGAGAATCGGGGAGCCGGCGGATGTCGCCCGGCTGTTGGGACCGCGGCTCCGGGACCTGGAGGTGGAGGAGTTTCGCCTGCTGGCCCTCGACAGCCAGAGCAGGGTGCTGCGTGAGGTGCTGGTGACACGAGGGCTGCTGAACAGCTCCCTGGTACACCCCCGTGAGGTGTTTCGACCTGCCATCGCAGAGGCTGCGGCGGGCATCATCGTCGTCCACAACCATCCGAGCGGGGACCCGACCCCCTCGGCCGAAGATCAGGCGGTAACCCGGCAGCTGGTGGCGGCCGGGCGCCTCCTGGACCTGCCGGTGTACGATCACGTCGTGATCGCCGGCGACCGTTTCGTCAGCTTCGCCACCGCAGGACTCTTGTGACCGCTCCGACGATCGATCACGCGCCCGAGCTTCGCGCGATGCTCGCGAAGCACGCTGACCGCCTGGATCTCGAATTGATCGAGCGGGCGCTCCGCTTCAGTGCGTCTGCGCATCATGGACAGAAGCGGGCGTCAGGCGAGGAGTTCGTTTCCCACAGCATCGCGGTGGCCATGATCCTGGCGGAGCAGCTGCCGGACTCCACCTCGATCGCGGCGGCGCTGCTGCACGACGTGGTCGAGGACTCCGACGTCGGCGTCGAGGACATCGCGCGTGACTTCGGCCCCGAGGTCGGCGTCATCGTGGACGGCCTCACCAAGATCTCCCACCTGACCTTCCGCTCCACCGCCGAAGAGCAGGTGGAGAACTACCGCAAGCTGCTGCTCTCGATCGCCAAGGACGCGCGGGTCATCATCATCAAGCTGGCTGACCGTCTGCACAACATGCGGACCCTCGAGCATTTGGAGCCGGCGAAGCGGCTCCGTATCGCCACCGAGACGCGCGAAATTTACGCCCCCCTCGCCCACCGCTTCGGCATGGCCGGGGTGAAGGCCGAGCTCGAGGACCTCGCCTTCCGCTTCCTGGAGCCGGAAGAGTACCGCGTGCTCTCCGAGCAGGTCGCGGCCGAGAGCGAGGCGCGGGAGCAGATGATCGATCGACTCCGCCGGCCGCTGGAAGACGAACTGAAGCGCGCCGGGATTGCCGCCGAAGTGACCGGTCGTCCCAAGCACCTCTGGTCCATCGAGCAGAAGATCAAGCGTCGCGGCAAACCGTTCGACGAGATCTACGACTTGATGGCCGTCCGCGTCATCGTGGCGACGGTGCCGGAGTGCTATCACGTGCTCGGAATCATTCACCACAACTGGACCCCGTTGCAGGAGCGAATCAAGGACTACATCGCGAGTCCCAAGTCCAACGCCTACCAGTCGCTCCACACCACCATCTTCGGGCCGGGCGGCGAACTGTTCGAGGTGCAGATCCGGACGAAGGAAATGCATCGTACGGCCGAGTATGGCATCGCGGCGCACTGGGTGTACAAGAACGAGGGCAAGGGCGACGACGAACTGGACCAGGCGCTCGGCTGGTTCCGCCAGCTGCTCGAACTGCAACAGGACACGCACACGCCCGAGGAGTTCCTTGAATTCCTCAAGGTCGACCTGTACCAGGATGAGATCTTCATGTTCACCCCGCAGGGAGACGTGAAGCGGCTGCCCAAGGGCGCCACGCCGATCGACTTCGCCTTCCACGTCCATACCGAGGTCGGGCTGAAGTGCCAGGGCGCCAAGATCAACGGGCGGATCGCGCCGTTGCACCGGGAACTGAAGAACGGCGACACCGTCGAGATCCTGACCAGCCAGCACGCCCGGCCCAGCCGCGACTGGCTCAATCATGTCCACACCGCGCGCGCTCGGCACAAGATCAAGCAGTGGATCCGGGAGGAGGAGGAATCGGTCAGCCTGCAGATGGGCCGGGAGATCCTCGCCCGCGAGACGCGCCGCCGCCGGCTGGACTCCTCGACTCCCGAGCAGCTCGAGCGCGGGGCGTCTGCCCTCGGTCTCCACAGCGGCACGGCGCTCGAGGTCGCGATCGGGCGGGGCGATGTGGCCATCGGGCAGGTCTTCAAGGTGCTCTATCCCAATCGTCCGCCCGATGAACTGCAGGAGCCGAAGCCGACCGTCTTTGGTCGCCTGGTGGACCGAATCCGCCTGGGGCGGGGCATCAAGATCCACGGCGTCGACGGGCTCATGGTGCGCTACGCGCAGTGCTGCCAGCCGGTGCCCGGCGACCCCGTCACCGGGTATGTGACCCAGGGGCGTGGCATCTCGATTCACCGCGCCGACTGCCCCAACCTCCTCACGCTGAGCGCTGAAGGACGGCGGGTCGACATTGACTGGCAGGAGGTGGAGGGGGAGGCCTTCTCGGTTCGGTTGGCGCTCTCCGGCGAGGACCGGCGGGGGCTCTACGCGGACATCATGTCAGCCATCAGCTCCACGGGCACCAATATCCGTTCGGCCGACATCCACACCAAGGATGGCACGGTCTTCGGAACGGTGTTTGTCGAGGTGGACAATATTGCGCACCTGGCCAAGGTGCTGAAGGCGGTCCGGCGGGTGAAGGGCGTGGTCGAAGTCGAGCGCCGCGAGGCACCGGGGACGGGGGGCGCCAGTCCGACGGCGTAACGCCACCGATCGTCACCCCGGCCGCCCGGCTGTTCTATCCCGCTTCCCCCTGGAACCCTGATGTCGCATTACTGGCTGCTCAAGACCGAACCGTCCACGTATTCGTTCGACGACCTCGAGCGCGAGCGGAGCACCACCTGGGACGG
>SPDF01000332.1 GCA_004525055.1 Gemmatimonadales bacterium
CTCGCCGACCAGTCGCTCCGCATCGAGCGGTCGATGGGTCCCGATGGACTCTTCCGGTCCCCGGCCGTCATCGACGAGGTCTCGGAGCCATTCGGCAACTCTGTGCAACAGACACGTTCCTCATGACCGACCCCTCGGTTTCGCCGTCCGTCGCGGCGCTTCGGGGCCAGTTCGGCGCCGCCATTCTGCGGGACCGTGTCTCCTGCGGCGACACGATCGTCTGGGTCGCGGCCGACCGGGCGCACGAGATCCTCGCCTGGCTCCGGGACGATCCGGGTCAGGACTTCAACTTTCTCACCGACGTGACGGCCGTGGAGTACCGCGACGGCGAATTGCCGCTGGAGGTTGTCTACCAGCTCCGCTCGCTTGGACGCCGGGCTGACTTGCGGCTCAAGCTCGAGCTCGACAAGGCGCTGCCGCTCGAGGTGGAAAGCGTGTGCGACCTCTGGTCGGGCGCCAATTGGCTGGAGCGCGAGGTGTTCGACATGTTCGGCATCACGTTCCGGAATCACCCCGATCTTCGCCGCATCCTCATGTGGGAGACCTACGCCGAGGGATTTCCCCTCCGGAAGGACTTCCCGCTCCGCGGCCACTTCAGCCGCTCCGAGCAGACCAGGCAGGCGCTCGCGGCCAATCCTGAGGCGCACTACTCCCTCGAGGAACTGTCCATTGCCGCCTCCTACCGCGACTTGAGCGTGGAGATGCGCGCGCGGCTCGCGCGCGGCGAGCGCGGGGAGGTCGTGTGACCACCCGGACCGTCGAATTCGAGCTGAGCACGCCGGGGGTCGACGCTGCCGGCCGGGACATCCGCGTCCCCCTGGGTGTCCCCGGGCGTGAGGTCGAGGATTTCCCCTCCGAACACGTCCTCATCAATATTGGCCCGCAGCATCCCGCCACCCATGGCGTGCTGCGGCTGGTCATCGAACTCGATGGCGAGACGGTCGTCCGGTGCATCCCCCACATCGGGTATCTGCATTCGGGTTTCGAGAAGCTCGCGGAGTACCGGCACTACAACCAGATTATCCCGCTGACGGATCGCACCGATTATCTGGCGCCGATGTCCAACAACGTCTGCCTCGCGCTGGCGGTCGAGAAGCTCATGGACATCGAGATCACGGAACGCTGTCAGGTGCTCCGGGTCATCGCCTGCGAAATGAGCCGGATCATCTCCCACATCGTCTGGCTCGGCACCACCGGCATCGACCTCGGCGCCTTCACGCCGTTCCTCTGGTTGTTCCATCAGCGGGAACTGATTTACGACCTGCAGGAGTCCTGGACCGGCGCCCGGCTGACGACGTCGCTCACCCGGGTGGGTGGCATGATGGCCGACGTCCCGGATGGCTGGGAAGATGGCCTGCGCACCTTCTGCCAGGGGTTCCCGAAGGTCTTGCAGGAAGTGGACACGATGTTCACCAACAACGCCATCTGGTGCGGCCGCAACCAGGGCGTGGGGGTCATCAGCCAGGCCGACGCCATCAATGGGTCGCTCTCGGGGCCGCTCCTCCGCTCCACCGGCGTGGACTACGACGTGCGCAAGGACCGCCCCTACCTTGGGTACGAGACGTACGACTTCGACGTCCCGGTCGGCGAGCACGGCGATAACTATGATCGGTACCTGGTGCGCCTGGAGGAGATGTTCCAGTCCACCCGCATCCTCGAGCAGGCACTCGACCGTCTGGCCGGCCTCCGCGACGCGCCGATGAACGTGGCCGACGCGCGAGTCATTCTGCCCCCCAAGTCGCGCGCCATGAGCGACATGGAATCGATGATCCACCACTTCAAGCAGGTCATGGAAGGGATTCACCCCCCCGCGGGTGAGGCCTACCTGGGCATCGAAAACCCGAAGGGCGAGCTCGGCTACTACTTCGTGTCGGACGGCACCGCCAAGCCGGTGCGCTGGCGCATCCGGCCGCCGTCCTTTGTCAACCTCTCCGCGCTGCCCCAGATGTGCGAGGGTGCGCTCCTGTCCGACGTGATCGCCACCAACGCGAGCGTCGACATCGTCATGGGGGAAATCGACCGATGAGCGGCTCCACGCACGGCCACACCGACGCGCCGCACGCGCCGGTGTTCACGGGAGAGGTCGGTTCGCGGCTCGAGGCACTCTACCCGCAGTATCCGACCAAGCAGGCGTGCCTCCTTCCCGCCCTCTGGATGGTGCAGGAGGAGCGTGGGTGGATTTCCGAGCCCGCCATGGCGGAAGTGGCGGAGGTGCTCGGGCTGACCCCGGCATACGTGAAGGGGGTCGTGACCTTCTACACGATGTATCACACCCACCCCGTCGGCCGCCACTTCATCCAGATCTGCACCACCTCTCCCTGTAACCTCTGCGGTGCGGAGGCGGTCATGGCGGCGCTGTTGCGGGAGACGGGGTGTGGGGAACTCGGCGCCACGAGCGCGGACGGACGCTTCACCGTGTCCGAGGTCGAGTGCCTCGGCGCCTGCGGCTTCGCCACCCCGATCATGATCGACGACGACTTCATCGAGAGCGTGACGCCGGAGCGGGTCGCCGGCATCCTGCAGGGGTACAAGTAATGGGATTCCCGCACCCGAGTCACCCGAAGGAAACGCCGGTGCTCTCGAAGCACTTCGGCGAGGCCGCGGCACGGTC
>SPDF01000056.1 GCA_004525055.1 Gemmatimonadales bacterium
AGCGTCTTGCGGGAGTACTCGGGACCCCACGTCAGGATCGGGAGGTAGCGGCGGGCCAGTTCGGGGATGTTCATGCCGCAGCTTCCAGACCCGTGGCATCGGCATGCTTGGCGAACACGCGGGCCCCAAGGGCTGCGAGGACAACGGACCACAGGGTCCACATGATGACCATCACCAGGATGCGGGGGTCCGCATCTGGAATGGCAAGAGCCGCCGCCAACACCGCGGCGACGTTACGCGTGCCCATCCCCAGTGCCATGACGCTCCGCTGATTCTGTTTGAGGCCGAAGCCGAACCGATAAGTGATCAGCCCCATCCCGACCATGAATAGGGTCATGGAGCCGAGAGCCAGTTCGCCCGCCGTGTTGAGCATTCCCTGACCATAGAGCAGCAGGCACCACACGATCGTCATCAGAGTGGAGAGGGTGGCGATCGCCTTCACGGGAGGGAAGATCCTTGTGGCCGTGGCCCCAGCGTAGTGCCGGATCGCGGCTCCGATCAACAACGGCAAGAGGATCGTCAGGAGGAGCGGTTTCGCGAGTGCCCAGGCGCTGATCGTCAGCCCTTTGATCATGAGGGGTGCCATCACTGGCATCAGCACCACCGTGCCGACTGCAACCAGCGGGATCAGGGCTCCCGCGAAGCCCATGTCTCCGCGAGCCTTTCCCACCATCTGCTGGAGGAACGGCGCGCATGGCGCCAGGCTGGCGAGAAGCACCACGATCACATAGGGTGCATCCAGCGGAAGGACCTTGGTGATCAGATAGCCGAGCGCCGGCCCCAACACCCAGCCCCACACAAAGATCAGTGCCAGGGACTTCTTGTTCCGCAATGTCGCGGTAACCTCAGGCATCTTCACCTGGAGGCCCATGGCCGCCAGGTTCGACACCGTGAAGAGCAGGACCAGCGGCGCAAATGTAGTTGCGAGAAACTGCATGACTGTGCTCATGGCCTGCTGCCTCCAGGGCGCAACATCGACATGCCGTGATCAGAGTGCGATTGCGCGCCGGATCTGGGCGCGCGAGACGGCGGCGCGCCCAACGCGCTGAATGCCGAGGGCGAAGGCGGCGGTCCGCATGTCGGTCCGGTGCTGCCTCGCCATCGCGCGGACTTCTGCATAGGCGCGGTGCATGGTCTTCTCAAGTTCCAGGCGCACCCGCTCGAGATCCCAGCGGTATTGTTGGATGTTCTGCGCCCACTCGAAGTAGCTGACGGTCACGCCCCCAGCATTCGCCAGGATGTCCGGAATGATCTTCACACCCCGTTTCAGCAGGATCTCGTCCGCTTCCGGCGTGGTCGGCGCGTTCGCGGCCTCGACGATCAGGGTGGCCCGCACTTCCGCCGCGTTCTCCTCGGTCAGCACGTCCTCGATGGCGGCCGGGATCAAGACATCGCAGTCGGCGGTCAGGACAGCGGACGGCTCGATCTCCTCGGCCTCCGCGAACCCCTTCACCGTGCGGTGCTCGCGCGTCCACTCCACCAGCGCCGCGACGTCGAGGCCGTCCGGGCGCGCAACCCCTCCGAAGTAGTCGCCGACCGCCACGATCTTGGCACCCAAGGCGGAGAGAGTCAGTGCCGCGAAGGTGCCGACGTTACCGAAGCCCTGGATGGCGACCTTGATTCCGTCGGGTTTGCGCCCGTCCTCCGCCAGCGCGGCGACGACGAGGTGCGCAACTCCGCGCCCGGTCGCTTCCTCGCGCCCCTCCGAACCGAAGAGATGCAGCGGCTTGCCCGTGACCACTGCGGGCGAGAACCCATGGTATTTCGAGTATTCGTCCATGATCCAGGCCATCACCGACCCATCGGTGTTCATGTCGGGTGCCGGCACGTCGATCATCGGGCCGATCACTTCCTTGAGCTGCCCGACAAAGAGGCGCGTCATCGTGTTCACGTCGATCGGATCCATCGTCTTCGGGTCGCAATCGATGCCGCCCTTGGCGCCGCCGAAGGGCACGCCGACCACCGCGGTCTTCCAGGTCATCAGATTCGCCAGCGCGGTCGCGTGTTCCTCATCCATCGCCGGGTGAAACCGCAGGCCGCCCTTATAGGGGCCGCGCCGGTTGTTGTGCTGCACGCGAAAGCCGGTGTGCCGGATGATCTTCCCGTCCGCCCCCTCAAAAGCCAGCTCGACCTTCATGACTCGGTTGGGGGTCAGGAGGATCAGGCGCAGCTGCGGGTCCAGATCGAGGAGGTCCGCAGCGCGATGGAAATAGCGATGGCTGGCTTCTAGCATGGCATCTGCTCCTGGGTCGTACCGTGGGTTTTACTGACTCGGTGCGAAGGGCCGGGTCTCGATCTTGCCGGCGCGCGCGTGCAGCGCGCTCCCCGTTGGAATCTCCTCCCAGATCTCGGCAAATCTTCCGATCGGCTCCGAGACGAAGACCCGAGCATCCTGACCCAGCGTGCTGGCGATCTGCGGGTTCAGTCCCCCGAGATCATCGACAGCCCGGCTGTGATAGAGCGACGGCGCGTTGCCGTCGCTGGCATACCGCACTGCCCAGTTAGACTCGCCGTTGGTCGGCGTCGTCGCCATCCGCGAACTGAGGCTCTGGTCGATCAGGTTGTGTTCGACCTTGAACATCAGGGTCTCGAGCGGGATGGTCTTTCCCGCGTATGCCATCCAGCGACACATGATCAGCGCTCCTTCATCTACCCCAACGGTGGCGGCAACATGTACAGCGTCATGGCGGACACCCCGGGCACGAAGACCAGCCTCCAGAGCAGCGGGTTGTGGCGGATTGCCTTGAGCGGGGCGTTCATAGACGCACCCTAGCGTACCTCTACGCGACGGTCGTCACGTGGCCGGGAACATCGCCCGCGCCAGCAGGCCGCCCGAAATGGTTTGGGCCTTGAAGCCATTCTGCTGCAGGATCCGCGTGGCGTAGTAGGCGCGCTGCGCGGAGCGGCAGATGACGTGAATTTCGCGGTCCTTCGGCAGCTCGCCGAGATGTGAGCGGAGTGCAGGGAGCGGGATATTGACCGCGCCCGGGACGCTCTCCACCCGCAGTTCCACCGGCTGACGCACGTCGAGCAGGAACGCCCCCGTCGTGTCCTCCCAGTGGACCAGCGGCATGTCGCCCCGCAGGACATCGGCCGCGACCATTCCAGCATAGTTGACCGCGTCCTTGGCGCTGCCGAACTGCGGCGCGTAGCACAGCTCGGATTCCTCGAGGTCGTAGATCGTCGCGCCCATCTGGATGGCCACCGCCAGCGCACTGATCCGCTTGTCCACCGCTGGACCGTCTTCGCCGAGCGCTTGCGCGCCGAGGACCCGGCCATCGGATTTCCGGAAGAGCGTCTTTAACCCGATCATCTTGGCGCCGGGGTAGTACCCCGCGTGGGAATTCGGGAAGATGTAGACCTTCTCGTAGTCCTCGTCGCCGAGCCGTTTGAGGGTCTTCTCGCTGGCGCCGGTCCAGGCGGCCGCGCCCCCGAACAACCCGATGATCGCGGTGCCCTGGGTGCCTCGGAACCGTGAGTCGCGACCCGCGATCACGTCCGCGGCGATCCGTCCCTGACGATTCGCTGGCCCGGCCAGCGCCATGAGGCTCCATTGGCCAGTCACGAAGTCGCGGACTTCAATCGCGTCGCCGACGGCGAAGATGTCCGGGTCGCTGGTGCGCATCTGGTCGTCCACCCGGATCCCGCCGCGCTCGCCGATCTCGAGCCCGGCCGCCTTGGTCAGCGCAATGTCCGGGCGCACGCCGAGGGCGAGGATCACGAGGTCGGCGGGGTGCGACGTTCCTGACTTCGTCTGCACCTCCAGCGCCCCACCCTCCACCTGCGTGAAACCGGCCACGCCGTCCCCGAGGGCGAGGCGAATACCATGTCGCGTCACATACTGTTCGACGAGGTGGGCGAACTCCCGGTCGAGCGGCGCCAGCACCTGGTCGAGCATCTCCAGCAGTGTCACCTCGAACCCGGCGTGTACCAGGTTCTCGGCCGTCTCGAGGCCGATGAAGCCACCACCGATCACCACGGCACGCCGCGTCGGCTTCACATATTGGATGCCGGAATACTTGAACATCCCGGCCAAGAATTCCGTGCCCTTTTCGATCCACTCGCGGATGGTGCGCGCGTCAGGCACGGTCCGCACATGGAAGATCCCGGGCAGGTCGATCCCAGGCAGGGGCGGGCGAACCGAGATCGCGCCGGGCGAGAGCACCAGCTTGTCATAGGACTCGGTGGTCACCTTGCCGGTCGCGACATCGCGCAGGTCCACCGTCTTTTTCGCGGGCGAGATGGCGACCGCCTCGCAGTTGGTCCGCACCTCGATATTGTGCATGACCTTGAACAGCTGCTCGTTCGCCACGAGAAGGCTCGATTCCTTCGGGATCACCCCTGAGAGGTGATAGGGCAAGCCGCAGTTCGCATACGAGATGTACGGCCCCTTCTCCACCATCAGGATGTCCGCCTTCTCGTCCAGCCGGCGCAGGCGCGCCGCGCATGACGCCCCGCCCGCCACGCCGCCGATGATGATGACTTTCATACCCGTTCCTCCTGTCGCTCAAGCGAGGATATCCCTCAGCGCAGCCAGTTGCCGCGCTGAGGGACGCCCCCATCCGACTACCCGAGCCGGCTCCCGGCCGCCAGTGACTCCGCCGCATGAGGCAGCTTGGACGTGGTCCGCTTCTGCCACTCGGCTTCCAGCAACTCCCTGGCAGCCTGCTCGAGGAACTCCGGCGCCGCCCACTCCTGCACGTCGAAGTCGCGTTTGATGTAGCCGTGCTTCAGCATGAAGTCCTTGCCGATCTCGACCGACGCCAGGTTCTGCGGCGACAGGTTGGGCACCATGTCGATCGGCTTGATCCCTTCGTACGTATCTTCGACATCCAGATAGAAGGTCTGCTTGTCGAGGATCGCCGCAGCGGCGTGCTTGTGTTCATTGGACCAGCGTCCGACCTTGATCATCCCTTTCATGAACGTGACGACCAGCTCGGGGTGCTCCTCCGCCATGACGTCGGTGCAGGTGATGGCTGCGGGAATGTTGGCCACCTGGAGGGTCCAGTCCGGGTATCTGGAGAGGTCCTCGATCGCCTTGAATTTGCCCGTCGCTTCCTGGAGGTGCTGGAAGGGCTTGCTCTGGGTGTAGATCGCGTCGACGAGACCCTTCTCAAGGGCGTTCTCCAGCGGACGAAAGGCCAGGTCATACTTGTGGTTTCGCTTGAGCCACAGCTCGGACGCATTGTCCATCGGGTCGAGCATTTCCGGTTTGTTGTACCAGTCATCCGGATAGGGGAACTCTACGATCTCGACATCGTCCATCGTCATGCCATTCAACCGGAGCATGAGCGTGATCCCCTGATGCTCCTGAATCCGCCACCAGTCGCTCTTGATGGTGTTCATGCTCTTCGAAAGGCCGATCTTCTTGCCTTTCAACTCTGTCATCCGGTAGATGTCGTCCCGGGCTCGCACCATCATGCATCCGCCCTCGTGCGGCGCGTGGGTCACGCCAAGCAACCTGGTCCGGCGCATATCGGCCTGGACGTGGACGGGCGGAAAAAGGCCGCCGAAGCGAATGAGGTTGTCGAGGTTGTGGATGTAATGCGGATACCAGTCGTTGTCGCGCTGGGAGCGCAAGAAGGCGTACTTGACGCCGATCTTCTTGTACTCCTCTCTGGTCCAGCCCAGTTCCTGGTCCACGTTGCTGGCGGACACGAGGGGACAGTTGGTGTAGTACACTTCCTTCCAATCCAGCGGAACGGTGTTGAGCTTGATACCCTTTGCGGTGGTCAGGCCCGGTCTCGTGAGATCTCCGGGAGAACAGGCGGTCGGTTCACCATCCGAGGTCTTTGCTTTCTTTGTCATGGCTGTACCCCTTATGCACGAATGTGATTCATGAATGAGCCACCAGCTACTCCACAGCTCGGCTTCCGCGGACAAATTCGACTGCCGGCAGCAGATCGGTCGCAATGGCCCGCTTGAGCACAAAGGCGTCGGCCCCGGCGTCCATCGTCGCCCGGCGCACACTCTCTTCGTCGTGGACGCTGAGCACGATCACCTTGAGATTCGGGCAGCGCTCGCGGATCGTCCGCAACCAGGCTAACCCACGGTCCCGCGCCAGCGAGAGATCCACCACCGCCACATCGGGCTGGAGCCGGGCGGCGCCCTCGATCAGCGACGCCTCGTCGGCCACCATCATCACACTGCCGAACGCCGACTCGAGGAGCCCCCGCACCCCCTCGGTGAGGCCATGATGACGGTCCGCGAGCAGTACGCAACTCACCGGTTTCTTGACCACTGAGACCTCGCCTTCTCTGCAACGACGCGTCGCGCCAGCTCCGTCAGCCGCAACCGTGGCGCGGAGCGAACAGGAGGATCACGGAGCCACGCCGGAGGCCGGGGTCGGCGGCGGGATCGGAATCGGCTTGCCGACGTTGGCCTTTTCCCACGCCCGCACCTTGACCCGGGCGGCGTCGAACAGCCTCTGGTAGTTGCCGAGTCGCACCTGGTAGCTGGCCTCAGGAGTGAGCGCCTTCCAGAGCGGCGCATAGGCGTTGTAGACCGCCATCGGCGCGTCCAGGCTGGCCGGCGCCACGACGTCGGTGCCGAAGAGGAATCGGTCGGGATACTTGTTGATCAGCGCCGCCGTGGCCGCGATGGCCTCCGGGCTCGAGGTGATGTACTTGGCGGTCTCGTCCCACGAGATGTCGATGTACACGTGCGAGATCTTCGGGTCGGCCAGCGCCACGTCGAGGAGGGCGAGCTGGTCCGTGACCGGCCGCACGATCCGCCCCAGCCCGATGTGCGCCCAGATGATGGTGCTGTTCGGGTGCCGTTCGAAGAGCGCCCGCATCTGCGGGAGGAGATAGGGGTCCTGGCCGTCCTTCGGGAACGGCATGTTGAGGTCGTTATGCAGGATCGCCACCAGCCCCGTTTCAGCGGTGAAGTCGAAGAGGCGGTCGAGGGCGGGATTGGTAAGGCTCGCCGGCCCCCCCGCGATCTTGGCGGAGACGAATTCCTTGTGGATCGAGAACTCCCCGATACCGGAGAAGACCCCGGGGAAGGTCAGCAGCACCCGGCGGACGTGGTCGGCGGCATACATGTCGGCGGGGTTGAAGCCGGTGATCATCGGGTCGAGCCGCGCCTGCTGGTCGGCGGGCAGCGACCGGTATGCCATCGCGATGAAGGCGTCAGTGAAGGAGTAGTAGTAGAGCGGCGCATCCGACTGCAGGTAATAGGTGGGCGCAAAGTTCCCCGAGTTGCCGTAGGCCCACTCCTGCTGCAGCGGAATGCCGAAGAGGGTTGAGCGGCAGACCGTCGTGCCCATCATCCGGACGTAGTCGACGACGGGCGTCCCCGCCTGGATGTAGTTGGTCAGGTGGAAGTGCGAGTCGCTGTACTTGGCGTTGGCGCACGTGGCATCCTGCCCGACTGCCGGACGGACCGCCACGAGTACCAGCGCCGCCCCGGCGATGAGCACGGTCACGATCCGTCTCATGTGACTACCTCGGCGTATGTCGATTGATGGGCGTTGAGCGTCGAGTGGAGTCTAGGCCGGAGGCGGGGAGGCGTAACCTCGGGATTTTACGGGGCTGGATGCAGCAAAATTACGGGGTGGCGGGATACCGATAGAGGCGAATGCGGAGTCCACCGGTCGATGTATCGAGGATGGGCTCGACCGGCAGACCGGTGGCGGTGGCCAGCGCCGGATCGGAGGTCACGAAGCCGAGCGACCAGGCGGCGAGCGGGCCGCGCATCGCGTTGCCGAGCGAGGCGTAGAGGTCCCGCAGCCGGCCGCTCTCGCCGACCCGGACCCCGTAGGGCGGATTCGTCAGGACGAGCCCCGGCGAGACTGCCGCCACCTCGGGATCGGACAGGGTATTGGTGAGTGCGGCGCGGAGAATCGACAGGTCACCCGCGACCCCGGCCCGCTCGGCGTTGGCGGCACAGGCCTCCACC
>SPDF01000140.1 GCA_004525055.1 Gemmatimonadales bacterium
ATGCCCAGGCCGATCGCAAGCCGATCGCACACCCAGAGGTAGAGGGTCGGCACGGAGACGGCCCAGAGCAGGGTGTGACGGTGCGTCCAGAGCATCGACCGTCCCACGAACAACTGGAGTGCGAGCACGGGCGCCATCCATGCGAGGATGAGGCCGAGATAGAACCCCTTGTCGGTGAAGAGCAGCCCGACCCCGACGAGCGCGAGCAGCGCAACGCCGGCCACAATCACCCGAGGCAGCCACGGCGGCGGCAGATCCGACGAGGGCGGCCGCCGGGACAGAACCAGGAACAGCCACAGGCCGGTGAGCAGTGGCTGAACGAGAAAGAAGAAGTACTCCTCGATTGGCACCCATCCGATGGTCGCCTGCACCCGATCGGGGCTATAGCTCCACACGCCCTGCGCGACGAGGTAGTTGTCCCAGGGCGTGGTATAGACGAGCGCGATGACGGACATTCCGGCCAGCCACACCAGGTCCTGGCGGGTTACCGCGTTGGCGCGCCATGCCAGCAGCCCCAAGAGGCCGATGATGGGCAGAATGAATACCAGATGAAAGTCCCAGTAGGTCATGTCAGGTGCATCTCCGTCACGGTCCCTGCTCGAGCCAGGTCCGGTACCTCGGCGGCGGATCGGTGGCGAGCAGAGCCGCCCGGAGTGAGTCCGCGTCAGGACGTCCCCCCTTGGACAATCCCATCCACACCCAGATGCGCGCCTCGAGCACCGGGAGTCCGCACTCGGGCGCCGCGGTCAACTCCTGCACCAGCCTCTCGAACCTGGCCAGGGCGGTCTCGCTGCTTCCTCCGAGGATACTCGGGCGATAGAGATACGACTGCCCGCTGATCAACAGTACCCAGGGATCGTCACGATCGACCCGCTCGGCCGCTTCAATGAGGCGAATGGAGGCGGCCCCGTACGTCGGCTTCCTGAGGAGCCCCGCCTGCTGGGCCCGAAACCCCCACAAGGCGGACAGCCAGGCCAGTTCCCTGGCCGGAGACGATGCCTCGAGTTTCGAGGGCAAGCCCTCCAGCAAGGACGCATCTCCGGTGAGTGGGATGAGACGAAACAGCGCGAGCAGCGAGTCGGACCGCGTGGGAGCCTCGGCATAGAGGCGCCGGAGCAATGTCTCGTCTGCATTGCCAAACGCCGCCTCGACCTGGCCGGCGAAGCACACTGCCGCGAGAATGAACGCGAGCATCAGAAGCGTGAGAGGAGCGGATTCAACAAGGAAAAGTCCCATCGGTCGTGCGGCCCACGGCGTCCCTCAAGCAGGACGCGCTGGGCGTGCCGGTCGGGGCGTTCGAGTGCGTTCATCAACGCCTCGAGGTGGGCCCGCTCCATGCCGGTGGTCCCGCGCTGCGGTTGACCTGCTTTGATGTACATCGTCGGTCGATGATCCTCCCAGCCTGCCACACGAAGGGCAACGGGCCACCAGATAATGTCGTCAGCGAGGCGCTCGAGTCGCGCGAAGCGGTCGTCTGCGGGCCAGGCCAAACCCTCCTCCCATGCATGGAGCTTGCCCTCTGGGAAGTATATCATCACCGTCCGCGGATCCGTCCGCCACCGGCGCTGTGTGGTGCGAACCGTCGTCGCGCGGGTCTGAGCTGCCGCGGCGGGAAATGGCAACGCGCCCAGGATGCGAAAGAATGGGAATCGCTCAAGCTCCTGGAACCACAGCACCGCCGGCCGCTGCAAGATGCGCTCGATCAGGTACCCCAACACCATGCCATCGAAGAACGCGTGATGGTTGGCGTAGAGGATCACCGGCTGGCGCGGCAGCTCGGGGATGTCATC
This sequence comes from Gemmatimonadales bacterium, assembly GCA_004525055.1. Lineage (GTDB taxonomy): Bacteria > Gemmatimonadota > Gemmatimonadetes > Gemmatimonadales > GWC2-71-9 > SPDF01. The sequence continues at coordinate 1,791 of SPDF01000140.1, forward strand.
TCCCAACCAGACGATCTGCCGGAATTCCCGTCGCAACGTCCGCTCCAACAACCGAAACCCGAGCCGGCGCGGCCAGGTCATTGAAGTTGCCCGACAGGAATCGCCGGCGGTGTCACGACCCGGTGATGGACGTACCAGGCGAGCAGGACAGGCATGGCCACCGCGACCGATCCCACCAGGAGCGCCGGCCACATTTGGCGCGCCGCAGCGAGTCCGAGCGGGAGGGTGGCACTGAGCAGCCATACACGCGAGGCCCAGGGCGCTCCGTCCCGAGGGACATCGACCAGCCGCACGAACCCGCTGGCGATGAGGGCCGCCGTCAGGAACCACCCAACCAGGTTCATCGCGGGCATCCCGTAATAGATGCCCGCCGGGTCGCTCCAGAGCCAGACGGGCCACCCGGCAACCATTGCCGGGTCGAGAGCCAGATCCCAACAGACCATGTAGAACGCCGCCAGGAGCACTCGTCCTACCGGACGTGCGGTGACCGAGCTGGAAAGAACCACCGCCAGCATGGACATGGCGTACCAGGAGAGCGGCACCAATAGGGGGACATGCCCCAGAACCTTGAGCCCCAGAAAGTCGCTGTAGGCATACAGTCCGAAGGGCCATCCGGTGGTCGTCCCGACCAACTCGGCTCCCAATCCGATGGCGCTGCCCCACAGCAATAGGGCGATCGATCGGCCCACGCCGAAACGCGACCGGCTCCACGCCAACGCGATCAGCGGCAGAACAGTCAGGTACAACAGCGTGGGGACCTTGATGAACCATGTCAGGCTGCGACCCAAGAGGCTGACAAGCGCCGGATCGTAGACCAGTAGGAAGGTCCCGCCGACACTGACCGTTGTAGCGCCCGCCAGGAGGATGAGGAGCAGTCGCGGCACCGCTTGGCGGCTCAGGGTATTGGACGGCGCACTCATTCCGCGCCGCTCCTTGCGAGGTGTCGCTGCGGGGAAGGAACCGATCCGACCGCCTCGAACATCGCGAGCATCTGTTCCACTGTCCGGCGGAGCCTGGCGGCACCATTCACCGCTGGAATGGCACGCATTGCCAGGCGGCTCTGCCGCTTGAGCCGGGCGCGAGCGTGCTCGTGACCAAGCTCAAGGGCCGCATTGGGGCGACCCAGGGTGGCATCCTCCTCGTCGGGGCCAGTGGCGTCCTTGAGATCGTCGGCGGTCTGGTAGGCGAGCCCCAAGTGGTGCCCCAGGGCGCGCCACGGCTCCGGCTCATGTCCGCAGGCCAGCGCGGCTGCCATCGTTGACGCCTCGAACAGCGCGCCCGTCTTCGCCTCGTGGTAACGGCCCAGGTCAATCTGGGGTTCACTCTCCCACGCTTGCCCGGCGACCAGCCCTCGCGGGGCGCCGGCCGCCGCGCTCAGCAGGGCGATCAGGCGGCCCGTCCGTTCGGGACGAAGATGAGCAACCATCGCCACGCTGTTGATGGCGCCAAGAATCAGTGCATCGGACGCGAGAATGGCCAACGCCTCCCCATGAGCCGCGTGCAGAGCTGGCCGACCGCGTCGCTCACGGGCATCATCGAAGGCTGGCAAATCGTCCTGAATCAGCGACGCGCAATGCAACATTTCGAGGGCCACGGCGGTGGCGTCGAGCAGCTGCGGCTCATCCTCTCCCAACGCATCGGCGACCGCGTGGCAGAGCGTGGGACGCAGCCGATGGCCCGCCGGAAAGAGCGCATCGCGCAGGGCGAGTGCCAGCTTGGGGGGGCAGCCGGCGGCGGTGAGCCGACCGAGCGCCACGCGGAGGGCGGATTCCACACGTGCTTCTCGTGTGGCCCGGGCAGGGAGATGGATGGGCCGAGCTGGGGAGCTCGGGAGCACCACCGGCGTGGAGGTCACCGCCTCCACCAGGAATTGTGCCTCGGGTGCCGTGCAGATACCGTCGCGTCGGTGGTCGCCGGCCTTCCACCACCGTGCCGGCAGGGCGCGGGCCGCCAGGGCCAGTTTCTGGGAGAGGGGCGTGTGTGCCCGGCTCGTCACCGAGTCGTAGCCGGCGTTGGCAATACGACCTCCAATGGCGGCATAGATGAGTCGGGCGGCACGGATACCGACCCGGGTCCCTTCGGGCAGTCGCGCGATGCCATCGTCCGCCCGACGATACAGGAAGTCGGCGCGTTCCAGCAGCCGGGACACCACGCTCCCGAGACCGGGGTTGAAGCGGGGATCCTCCATCCACGTTGCCGGGTCGACCTCCGCATCTCTCATCCACTCTCGTGGCAGGTATAACCGCCCCCGCCGGGCATCCTCTCCGACGTCCCTGGCGATGTTGGTCAACTGCATCGCCACGCCGAGGTCCACGGCGCGTGCCAGGGTCTCGGCATCGCGTCGGCCGAGAATCAGTGTGACCATGGCGCCGACCGTTCCGGCGACCCGTGCGGCGTAGGCTTCCACGTCATCCAGTGTCTCGTACTCCCTGCCCGAAACCTCCCAGCGAAACCCCTCGAGGAGGGCCTGCGGGATGGCGCGTGGAATGGCGTACTGGGCAATCACCAGCGCGAAGGCTCGATCAACGGGATCCGATTCAGGCCGTCCCGCATACAGCCGGTCGAGACGCCGCTCAAGGAGCGCCACCGTGTTCTCGTCGGCGGGATGCTCATCGATGACGTCGTCCGCGTAGCGGCAGAAGGCGTACAGGGGGGCGAGCGCCTGCCGGATCGGAAGCGGCAGCAACCGACCGGCCGTGTAGAAGCTCCGGGAGCCTTGGCGGAGGATGGATTCACAGTGCTGCCAATCAGCGCGAGCCATGACGATTCCTCACGAGAGTGGAGGGATCCGGGACGACGGAGTCGAGCACCCGGGCCGAGGACAACACCCCCGGCACGCCGGCACCGGGGTGGGTACCAGCGCCGACCAGGTACAACCCCTCAACTTCCTCGGACCGGTTGTGGGGTCGAAACCAGGCGCTCTGCGTCAGCACCGGTTCCAGGCTGAAGCCAGCACCGTGGACGCTTAACAGCTCATCCCGGAACGTCTGGGGGGTCGTGACGCGGGATGTCACGAGATGTTCGTTGAGTCCCGGAAGCACCGTCGCGTCCAGGTAGTCGGCAATCTTCTGACGGTAGGACTCGGCCACCGTATTCCAGTTGGTCGCTGCCAGCAGGTTGGGTACCGGCGACAGGACGTAGAAGCCGTCGCTGCCGGGGGGCGCCAAAGAAGGGTCCGTCGCGGTGGGGCGGTGCAGATAGAGGCTGAAGTCGTCGGACAGGACGCGGCGCTGAAAAATGTCCCGCAACAGGCCCCGGTACCGCGGGCCAAGGAGAATTGAGTGGTGCGGCACGTCGGGGTAGACGCGGTCGGTGCCGAAATACCACACGAACAATCCCATGGAGTATCGCGCGCGCGTGAGCCGCCGGTCGGTCCAGCGCGTGCGCTCCTCATCCGGCAGCAGGCGCTGATAGGTCCAGGCCGCATCGGCGTTGGAAACCACGACGTCGGCGTCGACCGACTCCCCGTTCTCCAGCCGCACGCCGGTGGCGCGTCCGTCCGCGGTGAGAATGCGATCGACGGTGGCCCCATAGCGAATTTGCCCACCGACCGATTCGGCCAGCCGGACCAGGCCTCGGACCAACGCCCCCGTCCCGCCC
>SPDF01000336.1 GCA_004525055.1 Gemmatimonadales bacterium
GCGATACAAATTCGCCCGATCGGTTTGCAGCATCCGGGCCGCCTCGGCGACCACCCCATTCGCGTCGGTCAGCGCGGCCTGAATGAGGGCGCGTTCGTGGTTGTCGAGGGAATCGGTCAGTGATGCCTGCGGCATCGGCGGAGCCGCGGGGCCGCGGGGCAGTGAACCCTGGACCCCGGCTTTCGCCGGGGTGAGGTTCTGGCTGGTGGGAACCACCTGGCGGACTGCCTCGGCTGTCACAGCTCCGTCTGCGAGGATCGTCAACCGCTCCACCACGTTGGCCAGCTCCCGCACGTTGCCGGGCCAGCGATAGCCCGCGAGGGCGGCCACCGCATCGGGGCTGAAGGCCACCGGATTCTGCGGGCGGAGTCGGCTGGCGAAGTGCCGCACCAGGGCGGGCAGGTCTTCCAGCCGCTCCCGGAGCGGTGGCAGGTGGATCGGAAAGACGTTGAGCCGGAAGAAGAGGTCCTCTCGCACCTGGCCCCGTTCCACTGCCTCGTCGAGTCGGCTGTTGGTGGCCGCAATCACTCGGACGTCGACCCGGGTTGCCCGTTCCGCGCCGACCCGCTGGACTTCGCCGCTCTCGAGGACTCGCAGGAGCTTGGCCTGCGCATCGAGGTGGAGGTCGCCCACCTCGTCGAGAAAGAGGGTGCCGCCGTCGGCCAGCTCGAACCGGCCCATGCGACGTTCGGTGGCGCCGGTGAATGCGCCCCGCTCGTGGCCGAACATCTCGGACTCGACCAGCTCGCGCGGAATGGCGGCGGAGTTGACCGCCACGAACGGTCCGTCGGCGCGGCCGCTCGCGCGGTGGATCGCGGCGGCCACCAGCTCCTTGCCGGTGCCCGACTCTCCGGTGATCAGGACACGGGTGTCTCCCGGGGCCACTTGGGCTACCAGCTCGCGCACCTGCCGAAGGGCAGCCCCGCTGCCCACCATCTCGTCGCGGTGACCGAGGGCGGCGTGCAGGGCGCGGTTGGCGGCGCGGGTGCGGGAGAGGTCGAGGGCGGCCTGGAGGGTGACGAGGACCGACTCGGGGGTCAGCGGCTTCTCGAGGAACTGGAAGGCGCCGAGCCGGGCGGCGCGGACGGCATCGGCCAGCTGGGCCTTGCCGCTCATCATGATGACCGGGGCGGACACGCCGCGCTCCCGGAGTGCCTGCAGCGTAGCCAGGCCGTCGGGCCCCGGCGGCATCATCAGGTCGAGGAAGATCGCGTCGGGTTCCGCCTCATCCGCCGACAAGATTGCAGCGTTCCCGTTGGCGGCCTCCGACACGACATGCCCCTCGGCGCGCAGCAGCGCCCCGAGCATCCGGCGGATGTTGGCTTCGTCGTCGATGAGGAGGATGGAGGACATTGCTAAAGATAGGTGGGGCAGGGGGGCCGCGGGGCCGAAGGTAGGACGGCCCTTCTGTCATTGCGAGGCCACAGAGTGGCCGAAGCAATCTCGGGCAAGGAAGCGGTAGTCCGAGATTGCCGCGTCGGCCCCTTCGGGGCCTCCTCGCAATGACAGAAAATCGGCAGCCTCAGTCCTTGGTCCTCAGTCCTGTGCCACCTCGCCCTAAAGTCACAACGAACGTCGCCCCACCCCCTGGGGTCTCCCTGACCTCGACGGACCCCCCGTGCGCCACCACCGTCTGCCGCACCAGCGCCAGACCCAAGCCGGTCCCCTCGTCCTTGGTGGTCCAGTACGGCTCGAACACGTTGGCGCGCTGGTCCTCCGGGATGCCCGGCCCGTGGTCGGCAATTGCCACGATCACGCCGCCGGCGCCGGGCGCGATGCGTATGTCCAGCTGACCGGTACCGCCCATCGCCTCGGCGGCGTTGCGGATCAGGTTGCTGAAGGCGCGGCGGAGCGGGTCGTAGTGCCCCAGGATCCGCGGCGTGTCCGGGTGGACCAGCAGCGTCGCTTCAACACTCGGGGGCACCGCGACGCGCTGCAGCTCCTCGAGCAGTTCGGCCAGGTCCACCTCGGCAGCGGGTCCCTCGGGCAGCCGCCCCAGCTCAGCGAATTCCTTGGCCAGCCGTTCCAGGCGGTTCGACTCGGCTGCGAGCACCTCGATCGCCTCCAGTTGCTCCGGCCGGGCAGTGCCGGCGAGCGCCTTCACGGCAAAGCCGATGGGGGTGAGGGGGTTCTTCATCTCGTGGGCCACGCGGCGCGCCACTTCGCCGAAGGCGCGGATCCGTTCGGTCTCGAGCTCACGGGAGCGGCCGAGCTCGAGTTCGCTGGCCATGGAGCGGAGGGCGGAGCGGAGCGCCTCGAATTCCGGCGCACCGCGCAGCGTCTCCTCGTCGGGGATCGGTTCGTGGCGGGCGATGTGGCCGGTCCAGCCGACCAATTCGTCAATCGGCCGGCCTAGCTGGCGCGAGAGGTGCCCGCCGAGTCTGACGGCGGCGTACACGTAGAACGCACCGAGCGCCAGGAGGAGCGCCGCCAGGCCGGCGTAGTAATACTGCCCATAGGCTTCGGCGGCCTGGGTGCGCACCAGGGCACGGTTCAGCGCCTCGGCGTGGGTGGCGAGGGCGCGGCGCTCCGGCCCACGGAGCCGGGTGGTGTCGATCGTCTCCACCAGCACCCTGCC
>SPDF01000133.1 GCA_004525055.1 Gemmatimonadales bacterium
AGCGCTGACAGCATCGGCGCCCGCCGGAACGACCGGAGCGTCTCGCGGGTGAGGAGACTCATGAGACCCCCTCGGTGGCGATGCGTTCTTCGGCGCTGTCGAAGACCAGCGAGCCTTCCCGCAACTCGAGCACGCGATACTGCGTCTGGCGCACCAGGGCGAGGTCGTGCGTCGCCATCGCCACGCAGGTGCCACCGGTATTGATGTCACGCAGCAGCTGGAAGACGCCGCGCGAGGAGCGCTCATCGAGATTGCCGGTGGGTTCGTCGGCCAGGAGAATCGGCGGGTCGTTGACCAGTGCGCGCGCGATCGCGATCCGCTGCTGCTCGCCGCCGGACAGTTCAGTGGGGTAGGCGCGCCCGCGCGAGGCCAGCCCCACCTGCGTCAGGACCCGGTGCACTCGCGTCGGAATCGTGTCCGGCCGGGCGCCGGTAACCTCCAGCGCAAACGCGACATTCTCCTCGGCCGTCCGGTCCTGCAGCAACCGGAAGTCCTGGAAGACGATCCCCAGGCGACGCCGAAGCTTGGGCACCTCGCGCGCCGACAACTCTCCGATGTTGAATCCGGAGACGCGGAGTTCGCCGTGGGTCGGTCGCTGGTCGGCAGAGATGAGTTTGAGGATGGTGGACTTGCCGGCGCCGGAATGCCCGGTCAAAAAGACGAACTCCCCCTTCGCGATGCGGAAGGAGAGGTCCTTTACGGCCATGCCGCCACGCGGATAGGCCATCGATACCTGCGTAAAACGAATCACGGCTGGAAGATAACTACCTCCCCAACGCCTGCTCCAGATCCCCGATGATATCCGCGGCGTCCTCGATGCCGCAGCTCAGCCGGAGGAAGCCGTCGGGGATTCCGATCCGGGCCCGGTCCTCGGGAGTCAGCCCCTTGTGCGAGGTCAGCCGGGGCTCGGAAATCAGGCTTTCCACTCCCGCAAGGCTCGGTGCGTGGGCGATCAGCATCAGCTTCTTCAGAAACTGCTCCGACGCGCGGCCACCACCCTGAAGCTCGAGCCCCACCATGCCACCGAATCCGTGGAGCGTCTCGCTGGCGTAGGCGTGGTCGGGGTGCGTCGGCAGGCCGGGGTAGTGGACGGCGGCGAATTCGGGTTGTGCCGCCGCCCACTCCGCCACCGCCATCCCGTTGGCGTTGTGCCGGTCCATGCGGACCGCCAGCGTCCGGAGCCCGCGATCGACCAGCCACGCGGCGTGGGGGTCGATCGACTGGCCCCAGATCCGCATCAGCCGCGTCACTTCCTCAATGAACGAAGCCGATCCTGCCACCGCCCCGGCGATGACGTCGCTATGGCCGTTCAGGTACTTCGTGGCGCTGCTGATGACGACGTCGGCCCCATGCTCGATGGGCCGCAGATTGATGGGGCTCGCGAACGTCCCGTCGACCAGCAGGGCCAGGCCGAATTCCTTGGTAACCTGTGCGATCGGCGCGAGGTCGATGACGCGGAGCGTCGGGTTGGTGGGCGTCTCGACGAAGATGGCGCGCGTCGACTTGCGCACCGACTTCCGCCACAGGCGATGCTGGGTCGGGTCGACGTAGGACACTTCGATCCCGAACCGGCCGAGCTCATCGTCGAAGAGGCGCCGAGTGCCGCCATAGATCCATTCGCTGGCGAGGAGGTGGTCGCCCGGCCGCAACACTGCCAGATGGGCCAGTGCCGTGGCGCCCATCCCGCTGGACAGGAAGACCGCGGCTTCCGCCCCCTCGAGCAGCGCGTACTTCCGTGCGAGGTCCACCTGGTTCGGGTTGTTGCCGTACCGGGTGTACAGGACCTCCTCGCTGGAACCCACCGGATTCACGAAGGTGGTGCTCTGGAACACAGGGCTGACCACGGGGGTCCAGTCGGCGCGCCGGTGAGGAATGCCGTGAATCGAGAGTGTCGAGGGTCCGGGCCGGCGTGGCGTCATTGGGAGAGGGGGTGGAAGGTGCCCGCCTCGGCGCGGAGCAGCCGCAGGAGGGAAAGGGTCAGCAGGGCGTCGGCTGCCCGCTCGATCGTCCAGCCCAGGCTCTCGGCGATGCTCCCGGCATCGCCAGGCCCCGACCAAAACACGCAGCGAAACACCCGCTGCAGTTCCGGCGTCACACGGCCGAGCAGCATGGGCGGTTCGCCGGGTCCGGCCACCACCGCGATCGCGAGCGCGTGGTTGTTCAGGACGTGGTCGATCGCCTCGGCGTGATCCTCCCGCGTGCCGAGCAGCATCACGTATTGCTCGGTTCCGGGATCGGCGTCGAGCAGGAGCTTCGCGACGATTTCATCGGCGCAGCTGAAATCGAGCAACCCGACCTCGGTGAAGTCGAGCATGGTGGTCGGCGCCTCGGAGCCGGCGATGGCCCTCTGGATCCAGCCGCGCACGGCAGCGCCGGTGGGGCGGGTGACGAGGTCCCGATAGGGAGTGGAGACCGTCTCCTTGAGGACGCGGCCGAGGGGGATCATCTGGATCATCGGGCGCCTCCTTCCTGGGCCGGGATGACCACCTGCACTTGGGAGCCGGGGAAGAACGGCAAGTTCTCCGCGAGGGGAACGTCGTCGTCCCACTTTGGCACGATCGAGAGCCTCGCCGTGCCGCTCCGGATGGAAATCTTCCCATCCCACCGGCTGAGATACCGCTTGATCCCCGCGAGGCCCTGGCCCCGGCCCGGATCTCTGAACCGGCTCACGCCCTGAATCAGCGCCGCCTCGAGCGCGGCGGCGTCGCCCCAGCGGTCGCCAAACCGCTTCGCCTGCGTGGCTTCCAGCGACCTGCGGAAACCGAGCCCCGCGTCGCTCACGGCGATGACGATGACGCGACGTCCGAGGCGCTTCCGGAAATTATACAGGTGGACGGCAACCCACCCGGAGGTGCCGGCGTGTTCTACAATATTCTGACATGCCTCCGAAAGCGCCATCGCGAATCCCATCGTGGCTTTCGCCTCGAGCCCGAGCTCGTCGCTGAGCATGCGGGCTGCCCGCTCCTGGATCCGACCAACCACCTGGTGCACATCTTCCGAGGCCCCCACCGCCGTGATGTCCAGCAGGTGATCCGAGTCTTCGCTGGCAGGCACCCGGGGCACCTTCCCGTGAATCTCGAAAAGGTCGGCCGCGTGCTTGAAGAATCCCGTCTTGGCCCAGTACCGGCGGACCTCGTCGCTGGCGGGCACCGTGAAGAGGGGCTTCTCCCGGTGGGCCTCGCGCAGCGCCTGGGCGGCGGTCAGCATACCGATCAGCCCGTAGGGCGAGGCCCACGTCGCGGCGCGGGCATCGAAGAGCATCCGCTCCTCGGGGGGCCACGCCCCAAACCCCTGCGCAAAAAGGTCGAAGGACTTGTCGTCGAAGTAGGCTGGGACCTCAGCGATGCGCGTCATGGCCCCACCAGTTCCCCACGCAGGTGACGAACCAGCCCTCCCGCGCCCCGGTAGGCGGCGTTGCGAGCAGCGAGGAGGTTCGCCTCCCGAATCGCATCTGGCACCGGCACCCCGGCGAGCAGGCGAGCGGCACACGCCGCCCCGAACACATCGCCACATCCGGTCGGATCGAGGGCATCGACCACCGGGGCGGCGACCAGCGCCGTCCGGACCGGTTGCCCGGCAGCCCCGGACTCGTCGCGATTCCAACCATCGAAGCCGGGCGCCGCAACGTAGGCCGTGCCGCGTGACCCGAGCGTCACCAGCAACAGGGACACTCCCGCGCCGAGCGCCGCGGCGGAGAGTCCCAGCGGGTCAGGCGAGAGCTGGTGCATTTCTTCCTCGTTGACCTGGATCGCGTCGAAGCAGCCGAACCAGGAGGGCGCGTTCGGCAACGGTTGGAGCGTCCGCATGCCGTCGCGCTGCATCCCGAGGAAGAGGCTGTGGAGATCCGCATAGATGGGGCCTCGGAAGCCCTGCCGCAATGCCTGGGCGGTCCCGAGGCACATCTCGAACCCGGAAATGAAGTTGATATATAGTGCGTCGAGGTCGGCCACGAGGGGACCGAGCTCCGGCCAGGTCCAGCCCGGCACGCCACCCTGCATTCTCTCACAGCGGCGCTCCGCCGACTGGTACCGCAACACCACCCGATTGTTGGGTGCCGGTACCTCGATGAACCGCGCCCCGGGTGCCAGCCGTGAGAGGTCGCGGAGGAACGTGCCCGCCTGCGGGGCGAGGTCCCGCCCGACGCGGATCAGCGGAACGATCTCCCAGTCCTCATCCAGCGCGGTGTCCATGCCCGACAGCGCGTAGGCGATGCCGCCCCATTCCTCGGTCGGTGGCCCGACCGGGTCCCGTCCGTGGATGACATCCCACACCATCGTCCCGATCACGCCAACGCGCCGCATGGTCACCCAGCCCGGGTGTCGAGAAACGACCGGGCCGCGCCGTAGACACCGGCGGAACCTGTGAGCGCCCCAGGCACGATCCGGCACACTTCCACCGCGGGACGGAACGCGCGGCGGGTCACCTCGCGTCGCAGTGGGGCAAAGAGGCTCTCGCCCGCAAGGGTGACACCGCCGCAGACCACCACCACCTCGGGGTTGAAGACGTTCACCAGGTTGGCGATGGCCGCGCCGAGGATCCGTGCGGTGTCCTGGACCACTTCCCGGGCCAGGCTGTCGCCGGCTTCGGCCGCCTCGTACACCACCTGCGCGGTGATCGACAGCGGGTCGGCGTCCATCAGCAGCTGCAGGGAGCTCTCGGCGCCCCGCTCAACGGCCTCCATGGCACGTCGCGCGATGGCGGGGCCCGAGGCGTACGCTTCGAGACAGCCGTAGTTGCCGCACGCGCAGAGGCGGCCGTTTATCTCAATGGTCGTATGGCCGATTTCGCCGGCACAGTCCGAGGCACCGTGATACAACTGGCCGTTGAGGATGATCCCCCCGCCGATGCCGGTGCCGATCGTAATGCCGATGGCCTGGTTCGTCCCGCGGGCGGCCCCGCGCCAGTGTTCACCGAGCACGGCGCAGTTCGCGTCGTTGTCGAGGGAGGCGGGGAGGTCCAGGCCCTTCGACACGCGATCACGAAGCGGGAAGTCCACCCAGCCGAGGTTCGGGGTCAGGAGGACGATGCCCTGCCGCGTGTCGAGGGGACCCGGCGCGCCAACGCCCACACCAGACACCGTGGTGCCGGGCACCGCGACGGCGAGGGCGTCCATCGACCGGCGCGCCAGGTCCAGGATGCGGGCCACGACGCCGTCGGCGCCCTCCGCCGCCCGGGTGGGCTCGGTCAACAAGCCCTCCATGCGCATGCCGTCGCTGGCCACGCATCCAGTGACGAGATTGGTCCCGCCGACGTCGATGCCGAGGATGTATTCCACGTCAGTGCGCCACGGCGAGCGGAAGAGATGCCACGGCGGCCAGCACGCGCTCCACGCCGATGTCCTGCATGCAGGCGTGGTGCCCGAACGGGCAGGTGGCCGGGCCGTGCGGCGAACAGGGGCGGCACCAGAGGCCCTTCTCCTGTATCACGCGGCTGCCCGCGCCGACCGGTCCGAACCCCTGGGAAGGGGTGGTCGGGCCGAAGATCGCCACGACCGGCGTGCCGACCCCGGTGGCCAGATGAAGCGGCGCCGAG
>SPDF01000376.1 GCA_004525055.1 Gemmatimonadales bacterium
CGCGCCCGCTCCAGAGGTTGCAGCCGGCAAAGCGACAGAACACCGCTGGCCTCCCGGCCTGGGCGCCCTCCCCCTGCAGGGTGTAGAAGATCTCCTTGACGGCGTAGCTCATGCCGACTGGTACCGGGCCGGATCAGGGCGCCCGATCTTCTGGAAGCCTTCCAGCCGCAGCTGGCAGGCGTCGCAGCGGCCGCAGGACGCGCCGTCTGCCTCGGGGTCATAGCAGCTCAGCGTCATACCGAAGTCGACGCCCAGCTCGAGCCCGCGGGCGATGATCGCTGACTTGCCCATCGTCAGCAGCGGTGCGTGGATGGTCAGGCGGTGCCCCTCCACGCCGGCCCGGGTCGCCAGATGAGCCATCCGTTCGAATGCCTCCACGAACTCCGGCCGACAATCGGGATACCCGCTGTAGTCCACGGCGTTGATGCCGAGGAAGATGTCGTTCGCGCCCAGCACCTCGGCGCAGCCGAGGGCATAGGCAAGAAATATCGTGTTCCGGGCGGGAACGTAGGTGATGGGGATGCCGCCCGCGCGCGCGGCTTCATCGCGGTCTTTCGGGACCGGAATGTCATCGGTGAGCGCGGACCCGCCGAAGGCGCGGGGGTCGATCTCGATGATCCGGTGCGAGACGGCGCCGAGGTGTTGTGCCACCGCGGACGCGCTCGCGAGTTCCACCGCATGGCGCTGGCCGTAGCGGAAGCTGAGCGCGTGGCAGTCGAATCCCTCGGCGCGGGCGATGGCCAGGGTGGTGGCGGAATCGAGGCCTCCGCTGAGGAGGACGACGGCCGGTGCGGGGGGCATCCCGCAAAGATACCACCCTGTTCAGCGGTCGAGCACCGCTCGCAGGGCGTCGGGAAGGGTGGGGTGGCGAAAGTCGAACCCGAGGGCCGTCAGCCGCGCGGGGAGGACCCGCTGGCTGGCCAGGAGCGCGGCATCGGCCATCTCGCCGAAGAGGAGCCGGAGGGCGAAGGCCGGCGCCGGAAGGAGAGCGGGGCGGTGGAGCACGCCGCCGAGCTGGGCGGCAAAGTCGGCATTCCGGACCGGGTTGGGGGCGACGGTGTTGATCGGTCCCGTCACCTCCTCGTTCCGGATCGCTTCGAGGACGATCCGGACCGCGTCGTCGATGGCGATCCAGCTCATCCACTGCCGGCCATTCCCGATCGGGCCGCCGGCGCCGAGCAAGAACGGCTTCACCATCCGGGGAAGGGCGCCACCGTCGGCGGCGAGGATGATGCCGAACCGGAGGTGCACCACCCGGATACCGGCCTCGCTGGCGGGGGCAGTGGCGGCCTCCCACTCCCTGCCGACCTCGGACAGGAAGTCGGATCCGAGGGCACTGTCTTCGTTGAGGATCTCGTCGTCCCGGTCGCCGTAGATCCCGATAGCGGACGCCGACACGAGTACCTCGGGTCGGACGGGGAGGCGCGCGAGTGCCTCCGATAGGAGACGAGTGCCGCGGACTCGGCTGCCCCGGATGCGCGCCTTCTTCGCCTCGCTCCAGCGTCCTTCGGCGATCGGCTCACCGGCGAGGTGGACGGCAGCAGACACCCCGGTGAGGGCGTCAACGTCGATGGTGTTGTCGGCCGGGCTCCACTGCACCTCGCCGGCAGCGGCGGCACGGCGCACCAAGGGCCGGACCGACCACCCTGCGGTGGTCAGGACAGGCCACAGTGCGGAACCGAGGAGCCCGGAGGCTCCAGAGAGTGCGACCGATCGAGGCGTCAGGCTCATTCTATTGCGTTCGGGGGACAATGTTCCGCACGTGCCTACATCACGGTGAACATGCTGGACATGCCGTGGAGGACGTGAGGCGCTCCGTCTCCCGCGTCCGGCACGAAACAGATCAAGCCGTAGGTGCCGGGCTCGAGGGTGGCCGTAAAGGACTGTGCCGCCCCCGGGTCGATGTCCGTGATGCCCGCGAACGGCATTCCCGGCGGCGGCCCGCTGAAGCCTCCCTCGACCCAGTCGACCCACGGCGCCATGGTGGCGCCCGGCTCGAGCTTGACGAGCACCACCTCGTGCGGCTGCGCGGCCTGGTTGGTCACGTAGAAAGTGTGCAGGCCTGCGCCCGGCGCCGGTGACATGGAGAACCCGTAGTCGAAGATCCCCATCTGGATGTCGCCGGGAGGCAGGGGTGCGACCGGCCCGGTGCCCGGCTTCACTTCCATGCCGATGATCATCCCCTTGGCGAGGTGGGCGACACCGTCCGGCGCTGGGATGCGGCAATACAGCGCGTAGAGGCCCGGTTCCAGGATCAGGGTCGCGTTCGCAGAGCTCCCGGGGAGCGCGCCATTCGGTCCACCGGCTTCCGCCGCCCA
>SPDF01000202.1 GCA_004525055.1 Gemmatimonadales bacterium
CCCCGAAGATGCTCTGGCTACCGTACGCGGTGCCCGGCCCCTGGTACCCGAGTCCACCGACGCCGTACCAGCCGGCGCTGGTCCGAGCCCCATACCGCGCGAAGGCCCCGACTGTGGTCAGGTGCGCTTCCGCCCCGAGGCCGTAGTAGCCGGCCTCGGGGCCAAACACGAAATGACCGCTCCGGAACCCGAGCGCACCTCGACCGCCGATCAGGGCGTCGCCTCCATTCGCGGAACTCGTGAATGCCACGCCCCCTTGGAGGTCCGCCAGCCCGATGCCCTGGGCGGCGAGCGGTGCCGGTCCAATCAGTCCGAGCAGCGTCAGGACGGCTATTGACACTCTCACGGGTACTTCCGCTTCCACTTGGGAAAGGCGGCACCGATCAGCGCACCCACACCTGCCCCAGCCAACGCCCCGCCGACAACGAATACGCCGATCCCCTCATTGCCTCCGTCACCTTCCGCAAAGGTACCGGCAGCAACGACGGCAGCGAGCCCAACGGCTCCGCCAATGAGCATCCCCGTCGTGGTCGCTCGACCCCGCACCCACAGGGTGTCGATGGCCTGAATGGGGATCCGCCTGACCGCATCGTCCTGTGCGAAGTCGAGGGTGTCGTTCAACGCGACGCCCGCCTTACCAATAAGCCGGCTCATCGCCTCGCCGCTGACGCGGATCTGCTGACCGGTGTTGAGCTTGGCGATGGCGCTGTCGCGTTTGGAAGTGGCGTCCTGCGCGGAGGCCGAGGCCGGAAGCAGCGCGGCAACAGTCAGGACAACGATTGCCAACCACCAGCGTGTCCGGATCATGGAGCCTCGTTGGCTACTTGGTGAGCACTGCGCGTGCCGCCAGGATGGCGTCAACCAGCGGGGCCGAATCGAACCGCACCGGATCGGTACACGGCAACCCGGTCTCCCTCTCCACCCGCGCTATCGCGTCCCTCGCGTCAGCCTCGTCCAGATCAAAGGTGTTGAGGCTGATGCCAATGACCTTCGTCGGGTGCACCGCGGAGCCGATATCCTCATACCACCGGATGTAGTCGGTCAACGGCGGGATCTTGACCCAGGCGCCCTCGCGATAATCGCCCACGTGCTTGCGGCTCGCCTGGTGGCAGAGAATCAAGGCGTCGGGGCATGCACCGTGGAGCAGACTTAGCGTGACGCCGGAATACCCGGGGTGGTTGATGCTTCCCTGCCCCTCCACCAGCACAATATCCGCGTCCTTGCTCCCCTGGAGCACCAGCCGCTCCGCGGCGCCTCCGGTAAAGTCGGAGACCACCGCATCCACCGAGATGCCCCACCCCTCGATCATGATCCCGGTCTGCCCGGTCGCCACGAAGGTGGTCCGCTGGCCGCGCGCCTTGAGCTCATTCACGAGTTGGAGCTGGGCGGTCATCTTCCCGACGTTGCAGTCGGTGCCGACGGTCAGCACGACCAGTGCGTCCACATCCTTGGCGAGGCCACTGGCCACCGGAATGTCGGCAGGGGGCTTTCGCAGGTCGAGGAGCTTCGCCCCGTTCGCGCGCGCCCGTTCGACCAGCATGGGATCGTCGGCGAGGAAGCTGTGCAGGCCGCTCCAGATGTCGCAGCCGGCATCCAGCGCCTCGGCGAGCCAGGTCCGCCACTGTTCCGGCAGCCGCCCCCCCACCGGCGCAATGCCGATCAACACCGCGTCGGGCTTGAACGCCAAGCCGTCGCGCATGGTGCCAACCACGGGGATGTCTCCACCATAGCCGAGGACGTCCTGGGCCGTCTTGCCAACCAGCTCGCTGTCGAGCACGGCCACCGTCCGGTCCGGCAGGTACCGGATGATCGAATTGGCGGTCTTCGAGGTCAGGGGGCCGAAGTCTCGATCGGCCAAAATCAGGAAACGGGTGGTGCTCATCGGAATGGCTGCTCACTGGCGGGTTGAAGGATGGACAAAGCTATCGATGACTGAAGGGGCGTGGAAGGGGATACCCCCTCCACGCCCCTCGCCATCGGCCGCTGCCAGACGCGTCAGCTCTGGGTGTTGTCGTCCTTCTCGATTTCCAGGACTTCGGCCTCGTGCACCTCGTCCGCGTCGCCCTTCCCTATCTGGCGCGTCTCCTTGGTGCCGCCCCCGATGAGGCCCATCTTGGCCTTGAGTTCCAGGAGCTGCTGGTCCGAGCTGCCGTGGTATTCCAGCGCCTCGAACTGCTTCATGAGGTTGTCGCCGCCAAACTCCTCCTGCAGCTCTGCCGACGCGAGCGCCTTCCGTTCGGCGTCTTCGATCTTCTCGGTCATCCGTTCGAACGACTCGAAGGCGCTCTTGTCGGACATGCCCGACATGGTCTGCTGGATGCGCTGCTGCGCCTCGGATCGACGCGCGCGCGCCACCAGAATGTTCTTCTTGCGCTTGGCCTCTTCGATCTTGTCGTTCAGCTGGCGCAACGAGCCCTTGAGCGATTCCGTCTCGGCCTTGTGCTTGACCCAGGTCTCGTGCAGCTGCTGGGCGCCCTGCAGGTGCTCGTTATACCGGAGCAGCGCCTGTTTGGCGAGGTCGTCGCGGCCTTCCTGCACCGCAAGCATGGCACGCCGTTCCCAGTCCTCGGCCTGCTTCCGCATCGTTTCGGCGTCGGCATGCAGCTTCTTCTCATCGGCAATGGCGCCGGCCACTTCCTGCTTCGCCTTGGCCAGATTGCTCTTCATGTCGGTGATGAGCTGGCTCAGCATCTTCTCCGGGTTTTCGGCCCGGCTGATCAGGTCGTTGATGTTCGACCGGAGCATGGTGGACAAGCGATCAAAGATCCCCATCAGGCATCACCTTTCGCGATACGGCGCCAAGGCGCCCAAGTGGGTCGCCAGCGCCAGCGTGAGCGAATCGAAGCTGGCCTCGAACTCGCTGAAATCCAGGTTTTCCAACTCCAGGGTGTCCGTCAGGACGACGTGATCACCTTCTACTCCATAGGATCCATGCACCAGTTCCGCGGCGTTGTACTTCAACAGTTGGTGGTAGAGCTCCGCGCGCCGGGCTGGTTCGGCCGGTACCTCCATCACCCGCACCCGCAGGATCAGGACGGGGGGAGAGAAACTGACCACCACCTCTGACTCCTCCGATGTCTGCACCTTCCAGAGCCCGTCTCCAAGCTCCTCGACGGTGCCCCCGGCCGCTTCCATGCGATCGAGGAAGGACTGTACGTCATCCCGTGTGATCATGGCACCCCCTCTGCAAGAATCTAACCGCGGCCGTGACGCCGCCAAAAGTCCGTCAACCAGATGGGAGCCGTGCCGGGTCCTCGGAGCGCTGACGCGCCAGGAGTCGCTCGGTGAAGTCCAGGCGCTCCTCAATCTCGACCATTCGGTTCCGCACCTCGTACAGCTCGTCCAAGACCTCAGGATGGGGTTCGGCCTGGCCGATCGTCCCCTGGTGGATCCGCGCCGCCAGCGCCTTCCCGACCGGGCCGCGAAGGACCACCGTGCCCATGACCGCTCCCGCGATCAGCGCGGGAATGGCGAAGTCCTCGCCAATCACGACCGACAGCGCAATAAACGTCCCCAGCAGCGCCACGGAAACTACAGAGATCGCGGCGTACAACCCGAAGTTCGATTCTTTCATTTCAGTCGCTCCGGTTCCCGGGCCTGGGCCAGCAGCCGCTCTGTGAAGTCGAGCCGCTCCTCGAGTTCCTGTACCCGGTAGTTCATTCCGTCGATCTCGTGCAATCTGGCGTCGAGCTCGGCCAACCGATCAGCGATCACCTCGCCCGTGGTCTCTCCGATGGCGCCACGGGCCCCGCGCTTGAGCGCGAAGTGCCGGCGGACGCCGAGGATCACCAGGGAAACCGCACCCACGCCCCCGATCAACGCTTCTTCATTGCCGCCGGCCGAGCTCCCGGCCATGATCATCACGAACATGGTCACGCCGGCCTGGATGACGATGTCCACTCCGTCCAATCCGACCATCTTGCGAACCCAGCTCACTGCCCCTCCTCGATCCGTGTGCGCTTCTCCCGTTCACTCACCAGCAATCGCTCCGCGAAATCCACCCGCTCCTCGAGCTCAAGGAGGCGCGCCCGTTCCTGCTCGAGTTCGTAGAGTCGATCGTCCAGTTCCTGCAACTCTGCCTCGCCACCCGGGGCCAGGCTCGCAGGGCGATTCTTTCGCCCGAGGAACATGCGC
>SPDF01000038.1 GCA_004525055.1 Gemmatimonadales bacterium
GAGCCCCGGCCATTCCGCGCCCGGCCTGACGATCGGCCTGCCGGCGGCGGCCCTCCTCGGCGACGGGCTCGGAGCGCTGGACTAACTTGGCGCCGTTGCGGAACGGATTGCCAGTTGCACCCGGTGCAGCCTGGCCCAGAGCCGGAAGAACACCGTCCCCGGTGAGGGGAATCCCGCTGCCGACTTGATGCTGGTGGGTGAGGGGCCCGGCGCCACCGAGGACGAAACCGGCCGGCCATTTGTCGGTGCGGCCGGGGAACTCCTGACGCAAATCCTCGGATCTATCGGGATTCCGCGGGAGAGTGTATTCATTGCCAATGTCGTGAAGTGCCGGCCCCCGCAAAACCGGAAGCCGTTGCCGGACGAGTCCACCGCCTGCCTGCCGTATCTCCGCCGACAGGTGCAGTTGGTCCGCCCGAAGGTGATTCTGGCGCTCGGCGCGACGGCCGCTGAGTCATTGCTCGGCGTCCGAAAGAGCCTGGGCGTACTGCGCGGCGCCGTGCACCTCTACGGGGGCATTCCGCTGGTGGTCACGTATCATCCTGCCGCACTGCTCCGCAACCCGAATTGGAAGAAGCCGACCTGGGATGACGTCCGTATCGCCCGACAGCTCCTCGATCGCTGAGACCTATACCGGCCGCGCCGTCCCCTGGAGTCAGGAGGCGGAGCAGGCCGTGCTGGGCGCCATGCTGCTCGACCAGGACGCCGCGCTCCTGGCGACGGAACTGGTGCAGGACGAGATGTTCTATCGGGAGGGAAATCGTCGCCTCTTCCGTGCGATGGTCGCGCTCGTGGAGCAGCGGACCGTCATCGATCCGGTCACCCTGCGCGAAGAACTTGGGCGCCGCGGGGAGCTCGACGTCGTGGGTGGCCCCGACTATCTGGCCGACCTGGTGGACGCCGTCCCCACCGCCGCCAACCTCGAGTACCACGCGCGGATCGTCAAGGACAAGGCGATTCTCCGCCGCCTGATCGAGACCTCCACCGGCATCATCACCGAAGCGTACGACGGCCGCTCCACCGCCTCCGACCTGCTCGACAAGGCGGAATCCCGGATCTTCCAGATTTCCCAGGAGCGAGGCAGCGAGGGCTTCAGCCGGCTCAAGGAGATGCTGTGGCCGACAATGGAGCGCATTGAAGCGCTCCAGCGCAGCGGCAAATCGATCACGGGCGTACCGAGCGGCTTCGTAGATTTGGACCGGTTGACGTCAGGCTTCCAGCCGTCGGAACTGGTCATCATCGCGGCTCGGCCGTCGATGGGGAAGACCGCCTTCTGTCTGAACATCGCCACGCACGCCGCCGTGGAGGGGGAGGGGGTCGCAATCTTCTCGCTCGAAATGTCGCGCGACCAGCTGGTGCAGCGGATGCTGACCGCCGAGGCGCGGGTGGACAGCCAGCGGGTGCGGCAGGGCGGACTGCGGGACGCCGACTTCACCAACCTGGCACGCGCTGCGGGCGTGCTCCAGAGTTGCCCGGTGTGGATCGACGACACGCCGAGCCTCTCGCTGCTGGAAATGCGCAGCAAGGCGCGGCGGCTCAAGGCCGACAACGACATCAAGATGGTGGTGGTGGACTACCTCCAGTTGATGCGGAGCCCGGAGTATGCCGAAAACCGGGTGCAGGAGATCAGCGACATTTCGCGCTCCCTCAAGGCGCTGGCACGCGAACTCGCGGTGCCGGTCGTGGCGCTGAGCCAGCTCTCGCGCGCCTCGGAGCAGCGGGGCGGGGAGCGGCGGCCGATTCTCTCCGACTTGCGGGACTCCGGCGCCATCGAGCAGGACGCCGATCTGGTCATGTTCATTCACCGCCCGGAGTACTACGACCGGGAGGACGAATCGAAGAAGGGGCTGGCCGACATCATGCTGGCCAAGAATCGAAACGGCCCCACCGGCGACATACAACTGCGCTTCAGCCGCGAGTACACGCGCTTCGACAGCTTCTCAAGCCGCGACGACCCGGAGTAGCATGGCCCGCTCGCAGTCGGTTTATCGGTGTACGGAGTGCGGACACGACCATCCCAAGTGGGTCGGCCGGTGCGATGGGTGCGAGGCATGGAATACCGTGACGGAAGAGCCGCTGGCGCGGCCCGCCGCCACGCGAGCGGGGCGGCGCAGTGCGCCGCGCCCCTCTCACGCTCCCGCAGCACCCGCGATCCGCCTCCGTGACATCGCCGAATCCCGCCTCATCCGCTGGCCCACCGGTCTCCCTGAACTCGATTTTGTCTTGGGCGGGGGCATCGTCCCTGGCTCGATGACGCTCATCGGCGGCGAGCCGGGCATCGGCAAGTCCACCCTGCTCCTTCAGGTCGCGGCTCGGCTGGAATCTGGCGGGCGCCGGGTGCTCTATGCCAGCGGCGAAGAGTCCCCCGATCAACTCCGACTCCGTGCGGCCCGACTCGAAGAAGATGCCGGGCCCGTTCACGTGCTCGGCGAAACCCGGCTCGAAGCGGTCCTCGAGGCCGCCGCCGCGCTCCCCGCCGAGTTTCTCGTCCTCGACTCCATCCAGACGGTCTACACCGATTCCCTCGAAAGCGCCCCCGGGAATGTCGGGCAGGTGCGGGAATCGGCCGCGCTCCTGATGCGTTATGCCAAGGAAACGGGCACGGCAGTGGTGGTCGTCGGACATGTGACCAAGGGGGGCGGCATCGCCGGCCCCAAGACGCTTGAACACATCGTGGACACCGTCCTCTACTTCGAGGGAGAGGGATCCCTCGATTATCGGCTCCTCCGCGCCACCAAGAACCGGTTCGGTTCCGTGGACGAGCTGGGTGTTTTCTCCATGACGGAGCGTGGACTCGTCGCGGTGCCGAACCCGTCGGCGATGTTCCTGGCGGCGCGCACCACCGGTACCAGCGGCAGTGCGGTCACCGCGTTGATGGAAGGCACCCGCCCGGTCCTCGTGGAGGTGCAGGCGCTTGCCGCGCCCTCGGGATACGGCACGCCACAGCGTGTGGCCACGGGTCTCGATCCCAAGCGGCTCGCGGTACTGCTTGCCGTCCTCGAGCGGCGCGGCAACACCTCGTTCGCATCGCTGGACGTGTTTGTACAGGCCACTGCCGGCGTCCGCCTGGCGGAGCCGGGTGCGGATCTGGCGGTTGCGGCGGCCCTGCTCTCCAGCCTGCACGGCCGGCCGGTGCCTGCGGATGTGCTCTATCTGGGGGAAATCGGTCTCGGGGGTGAAGTGCGCCCCATCAGCGGTATGGAACGCAGGATGACGGAGGCGGCGCGGTTGGGCTTCCGGCGCGTGTTCTCGCCAGGACGGAATCCGCCCACTGTCGCGGGCATCACCGTGGTCGGCGTGGACCACATCGATCAACTGGTCAAGAGCCTTGCCGCCTGACGTCGGGGTGATCGTGGTGGCCGCGGGCCGAGGTACCCGTCTCGGCGGGACGCCGAAGCAATTTCGCGAGCTCGCGGGCGTCCCCGTGCTGCTGCGCGCCATCCGACCCTTCGCCTCCCATCCATCCGTCATCTGCACCGTCGTCGCGTTGCCGCCGGAAAGCGTCGCCGCACCGCCGGAGTGGCTCAGGTCGCTCGCGGGCGACCGCCTGCGATTCGTGGCTGGCGGGGCCGAGCGGGGTGACTCGGTCCGTGCCGCACTCGCGGCGCTTCCCGCGGCATGCACGGTGGTGCTGGTGCATGACGGGGCGCGTCCCCTCGTGTCACGCGAGACCATCGACGCTGTCATCGCGGTGGCCGCGGGCGGCAGCGGCGCCGTGGCGGCGGTGCCGCTGGGAGACACGCTCAAGATGGCGGAAGAGGGGGAGGGGGTATCCATCGTCGAGCGCACCATCCCGCGCCGGCGACTCTGGCGCGCCCAGACCCCTCAGGGATTCCCACGCGAGCTGCTGGAACGCGCGGCCGAGTCGGCCGCCGCCGACGGCGTGCAAGGCACTGACGACGCGGAACTGGTCGAACGAATCGGGGGCCGGGTGGAACTCGTCCCCGACCAGCCAACCAACATCAAACTCACCACGCCGGCGGACTTCACGCTGGCGGAAGCGCTGCTCCGGGCGGCGCCATGAGCCTTCCATTTCTCACACCGGATGACGTGGAACGCGCGATTCCTGCTGTGCGCGACCACCTCGCCGCCGGCAAGCTGCTCGCCTATCCCACCGAGACGGTCTATGGGCTCGGCTCCGCCCCGACCGAACACGCCCTGGACGCCCTCGCTCGCCTCAAGGGGCGCCCGCCAAAGAAGCCGTTCCTGTTGCTGGTCTCGAGCGAGAAGATGCCGGAGGAGTGGGGGCTCATCTATTCCCGCGCTGCCAGCGCCCTGGCCGACGCGTTCTGGCCTGGACCGCTGACCCTCATCCTGAAGGGCGGGGAAGGCAGGCTGCCGGATCGACTCCGCGGCGCGGAGGGGGGCATCGGCGTCCGGTACACCTCGCACCGTGGCATGCGGCGATTGATCGAGGCGTGCGGAATCCCCCTCACCTCCACGTCGGCCAACCGCCCCGGAAGCCCCCCGGCCGCTGGCGCGGGCGGGATCGGGCCCATGTTTACCGAGGCTGTGCGGGACGGCGAATTGCTCGTCCTCGACGGCGGCGTACTCGGGAACGTGCCCCCCTCCACCATCGTGGATTGCACTGAACCACTCTCGCGCCTCGTCCGGGAGGGGGCCATCCCGCGGGAAGAACTGCGCCGCGCGGTCGGGAGTCTCGCGCCGTGACCTCCGCGTCCCACCCCACCCCGCGTCGCGTGGCTCTCGTCTGCACCGGCAACACCTGCCGTAGCCCGCTGGCGGAAGCGTTGCTGCGTCAGGCGCTGGGGGCACAGGGCCTCGCCGATGTCGGGGTGATGTCCGCCGGCACGGGAGCCTGGGAGGGTGCGCCTGCCTCCGAGGGAGCCTACCTGGTGGGATTGGAACGTGGACTGGACCTCTCGGCGCACCGCGCACGACTCATCACGAGCGAGTTGGTGGCTGCGTCCGACCTGATCCTGACCATGGCCCGCCATCACCGCGCCAGGATTCTCGAGCTCGGGGGAGGCAATCAGGTACACCTGCTCGGCGAATACGCCGGTCGCTCGGGGGCCAACGAGGAGGTTGCCGATCCCTTCGGTGCCGACCTGGAGATCTATCGCCAGACGCGCGATGAGCTGAGCGCGCTGACCACCATCGTGGCCGTGCGACTGGCGGAGGAGCGGCGGAATGCAGGGGGGTAGGACTCGCGTCTTCGCCCTGCTTGGCGATCCGGTGGCGCACTCCCTCTCCCCCGCCATACAGAACGCGGCGTTCCGGGTCCTCGGACTCGACGCGGTGTACGTCCCGCTGCGTTGCGTGCCCGCCCATGTACCCGTTCTGATGGCGGCGCTGGCCGAGGCGGGGGGTGGGGGCAATGTCACCGTGCCGCACAAGCATCTGGCCGCCACCGCGTTGACGCGACCGAGCGAACGGGTGAGGGCACTGGGCACATGCAACACCTTCTGGTGGGACGGGAGCGCGCTCACCGGTGAGAGCACGGATGTCGAGGGGGTGCAGGCCGCCCTCCGTCGGCTCGAGGTCGACCTGGAGACGTGGCTCGTCATCGGTACCGGTGGTTCCGCCCGCGCGGTCGCAGAGGCGGCTCGCCTGGCCGGAGCCCGACTCGCCGTGTCCTCACGCGATCCGGGTCGGGCCGCCGCGTTTCTTGCCTGGGCGGGCGGCCTTGGCATCGAGATCGCCGGCGCCGACGATGCGACGCTGGTGATCAACGCCACCCCCCTCGGCATGAAGGAGGGAGACCCCGTACCATCCCGGGCCGAGACCACGCCGCGGGCGGTCGCCGCGCTGGATCTCGTGTACCAGCGAGGTGAAACGCCTTGGGTTCGGCTTCAGCGCGAGGCAGGGCGGAGGGCCGCCGATGGGCGGGAAGTGCTCCTGGCCCAGGGTGCTGCCGCCCTCAGCCGGTGGTTCCCGAAGCAGACTCCGCCGCTCGACGTGATGCGGGCCGCACTTCATGCTGCCCTCGATTGATCTCCGCGCAGTGCTCTCGGCGCTCGAATGGGCGCTGCTTCCTCCGCAATGCCTGACCTGTGATGAGCCGGTGCCCCGGAGCGACGGCGACTCGTTGATCTGCGGTGTCTGTCGGTCTCGCTGGCGCCGGGTGGCACCACCGCATTGTTCGCGGTGTGGCGGCACGGTCCCGCCGGAGGGGCCCTGTGCCTTCTGCGCCGCCTGGCCGGCGGAGCTGGGCGCGGTGTGGGCGGCCGTGTGGCTCGACGACGGCGCCCGCAAGGCGATGCATCGTCTGAAGTACGGAGGGTGGTGGCGTGTCGCGGACGCGGTGGCGGCCGGGATGCAACCGGTGCCGCCGCTGACCGTCCCGAGTGTGCTGGTCCCCGTTCCGTTGGGCCGCGGGCGGCTGCGCTCCCGTGGCTTCAATCAGGCGGAACGACTGGCGCAGGCGCTGGCTCGCTACGGAAGCCACGAGGTGCGGCCGGAACTGCTCCACCGGCGCCGGGAGACCGGCACCCAGACCAAGCTCACGCCGGAGGCCCGTCGGGCCAACGTGAGCGGCGCGTTTGCGGCCCCGCGATCGGTGCGGGGACGGGTCGTGCTGGTCGATGACGTCCTGACGACCGGTGCCACACTGGCGGAGGCAGCGCTGGCGCTGGCCGCAGCGGGAGCGACATCGGTCGAGGCGGTTACCTTCGCGCGGGCCCGCCCGCCGGCGACGATGTTGGGCTGAGGGTGCGGTCTGGCCGATTCGGGTTATTTTTCCGGCATTCTGATTCTCTTACAGGAGACACCATGGCGGTCAAAGTTGGCATCAATGGATTCGGCCGGATCGGACGGAACGTCGTGCGGGCGGCAAAGAAGATGGGGTCCACCGACCTCGACTTCGTCGCGGTCAACGACCTGACGGACACCAAGACCCTCGCACATCTCCTCAAGTACGACTCTGTGCACGGCCGGTTCGACGGGACCGTCGAGGCTCGCGAAGGTGCCCTCGTCGTCAACGGCGACACCATGAAGGTCCTCTCGGAACAGGACCCGTCCAAGCTGCCGTGGAAGGAGCTCGGTGTCGACGTCGTGCTCGAGGCCACCGGCCGGTTTACCGACCGGGAGCACGCCGCCATGCATCTTTCAGCGGGTGCGCGCAAGGTGGTGATCTCCGCCCCGGCCAAAAAGGAAGACGTCACCATCGTGTACGGCGTCAACAACGACAGTTACGATCCGGCCAGCCACCACATCATTTCCAACGCGAGCTGCACCACCAACTGCCTGGTGCCGGTGGTCAAGGTCATCCTTGAGAGATTCGGGTTCGTGCACGGGTTCATGACGACGATTCACTCGTACACCAACGACCAGAAGATCCTCGACCTGCCGCACAAGGATTTGCGCCGGGCTCGTGCCGCGGCGGTCTCAATTATCCCGACCAGCACCGGCGCCGCCAAGGCCACCGCCCTCGTCATCCCGGAGGTCAAGGGGAAGATCGATGGCGTGGCGCTCCGGGTGCCAACGCCGGACGTCTCGGTGGTCGCCCTGACGGTTGAAGTCAAGAAGAGGACGACCGTTGAGGAGGTGAACGCGGCCTTCCGTGAATACGCCGAGGGGGCCATGAAGGGCGTGCTGGCGGTGAGCGACGAACCGCTGGTTTCGGTGGACTACATCGGAGACGTGGCGTCGAGCACGATCGACCTGCTGTCCACCAATGTCGTGGACGGCACCCTCGTGAGCGTGACCAGCTGGTACGACAACGAGATGGGGTACTCGGCGCGGTGCGTCGATCTCATGTCGTACATCGGCGCGCGGTTGTGAAGCGGACGCTCGCCTCGCTCGACCCGGCGGCCCTGGAGGGCCGCCGGGCGCTGGTCCGGGTGGACTTCAACTGCCCGATTGCCGACGGCCGCGTCACCGACGACCTGCGGATCAGGGCGGCCCTCCCCACCATCAAGTACCTGCGGGACCGGGGTGCGCGTGTTGTTCTCCTCTCCCACCTGGGCCGCCCCAAGGGAGCGCCGAATCCCAAGTACTCAATGCAGCCGGTCGTCCGGGCCCTCGAGGGTCTCCTGGGTGCGCCAGTCACCTTCCTGCCGGACCCTGTTTCCGACGATGCGGTGGCCACTACGCGCCACATGCCGCGGGGCGGGATTGCCGTGGCCGAGAACACCCGGTTCTTTCCCGGCGAAGAAGCGAACGACCCCGTGCTGGCCGAGCGCTTTGCCGCCCTCGGTGATTTCTACGTCAATGATGCCTTCGGCTCGGCACACCGGGCGCACGCCAGCACCGAGGGAGTGGCGCGGCTCCTGAAGCCGGCGGTGTCGGGCTTCCTGATGGAGAAGGAGCTGGAATTCCTCGGCCAGGCGCTCACCAACCCGAAGCGGCCGTTCGTGGCGGTTATGGGTGGCGCCAAGATTTCCGGGAAGATCGACCTGATCGAGGCGCTGCTGCCCACGGTAGACGCCATCTTGATCGGGGGCGCCATGGCCTGCACCTTTTTCAAGGCGATGGGGCTCGAAGTCGGGAATTCTCTCGTCGAGGAAGACCGCGTCGAAATGGCGGCCGCGCTGCTCCAGCGGGCCGGCACGAAGTTGGTGCTCCCCACGGGTGCGGTGGTCGCTCAGAAGCTGGACGGGGCCGCCGAGACACGCACCGTCTCGCGTGACGCCATCCCGGTGGGTTGGGCGATGTTCGACATCGACCCCGCCAGTGAACGCGAGTTCGCGGCGCGCATTACCGCCGCGGGCACCGTCGTCTGGAACGGCCCGATGGGTGTCTTCGAGACGCCTCCATTTGATCACGGCACGATGGCCATTGCCGAAGCGATGGCCCGGGCGACCGACGGAGGCACCGTCACCGTGGTGGGGGGTGGGGATTCCGCCGCCGCCGTCGCGGCAGCTTCCCTCGCCGACAAGATGTCTCACGTATCGACCGGTGGTGGCGCCTCCCTCGAATTTCTCGAGGGCAAGGTGCTCCCCGGTGTCGCAGCACTCGACGAAAGCTGAGGACCTCATGCGCTTGACCCGTCTGCTCGCCCTCGCGCTCTGCGTGCCGGTTGTGGCGGCCGCCCAGACGAAGCCGGCGACTCCGCCCCCGAACTTCGATGCCTACGTCGCCGCGGTGATGAAGCAGTTCGACGTGCCGGGGATGGGCATCGCCATCGTGAAGGACGGGCAGGTGGTGCTCGCCAAGGGCTACGGCGTCAAGCGTCTCGGCTCGAGTGAGAAGGTGGACGCGGATACCCGGTTCGGGATCGCGTCGAACACCAAGGCGTTCACGGCGCTGGCGCTCGGCATGCTGGTGGAGGAGGGGAAGCTCGAGTGGGACGCCCCGGTGGTGAACTACCTCCCCGAGTTCATGATGTGGGATCCCTGGGTGACGCGGCAGATCACGGTGCGCGACATCCTCGTGCACCGCAGCGGCCTCGGACTCGGCGCGGGCGATCTCCTCTGGTGGCCGCCGACGACGTATACGCCCAAGGAGATCATGGCCCGACTCCGCTATATCGAGCCCGCCACCAGCTTCCGCAGCGCCTACGCCTACGACAACGTCCTCTATCTTGTGGCGGGGCAGTTGATCGAAAAGGTGTCGGGCCAGAGCTGGTCGGATTTCATCACGAACCGAATCATGCGCCCGGTCGGGATGAAGGAGGCCAACAGCACGCACGCCGCCGCAGGTGAAGCCGGGGGCAACGTCTCCGCAACCCACGCGCGGGTGAATGGGACGGTGCAGGTCGTCAAGCCGTTCTCCGACCCGAACACCGACCCCGCCGGCGGCATCAACGCCGGCGCCAACGACATGGCGCGCTGGATGATTGCCCAGATGGACTCCGGCCGCGTCGGCGACAAGCGGCTCTGGAAGCAAAGCACGACCCGGGAGCAGTGGAGTCTGGTGACCCCGATCAGGGCCGGCGTGTCGCCGAAGGAACTCGCCCCGTGGACCGCCAGCTTCACCGGCTATGGCCTCGGGTTCTTTCTGCGCGACTACCGGGGCCAGAAACTGGTGACGCACACCGGCGGCCTCCCGGGATTTGTCTCGCTCCTGATGATGCTCCCGAATCAGAAGGTCGGCGTGGTGGTGCTGACCAACCAGGAGTCCGGCGCCGCCTTCCAGTCCGTCGGTTTGAAGGTCCTCGACTATTACCTCAACGCGCCGGCGTTTGACTGGCTCGGGGGGTACGCGGCGCGCGTCGCCCGGTTCGATTCGGCGA
>SPDF01000009.1 GCA_004525055.1 Gemmatimonadales bacterium
CCCGCTCGCGTGTGATGCCGAGGAGGGTCCCGATCTCTTCGAGGGTCATCGGCTCGGGGCCGTCCAAACCGAAGTAGAGGCGGAGGATCTTTGCCTCCCGCTCCTTGAGCGTGGCCAGCACCTCCTCGATCCCCTCGGTGAGGGCGTGCTCGAAGGTCTCGCTGTCGGAACCAGCGTTTTGCGTGTCGGGGAGGTAGTCGAGCAGACGGTTGTCTTCGCCCGGTGTCATCGGGGCGTCGAGGGACAGGTGCGCCTGACTGATCGAGAGCGTCTTCTGGACCTCTTCCATCGAGATGTCCATGCCCTCCGCGATTTCCGCGGGGGTCGGCTGACGCCCGAGCTCCTGCAGCAGCATCGCGGTCTTCTTCCCGATGCGGTGCAAGGTGCCGGCGCGGTTCAGCGGAACCCGTACGATCCGACTCTGCTCGGCGAGCGCCTGCAGGATCGCCTGGCGGATCCACCAGACGGCGTAGGAGATGAACTTGATCCCCTTCGTCTCATCGAATTTGTGGGCCGCGCGAATCAGACCGAGATTCCCCTCGTTGATCAGATCCGCGAGGCTGACCCCCTGGTTCTGATACTTCTTGGCCACAGACACGACGAACCGCAGGTTGCTGCGGACCAGTTTATCGAGGGACTCGGCGTCGCCGCGGCGAATCCCCTGCGCAAGGGTGACCTCCTCCGTCTGCGGAATCAGCGGATAGCGACTGATTTCCCGGAGGTACTGGTCGAGTGACCCCTCGTCGGACGTGGGGCCTCGTCGGCTGGTTCCGACCTGCAGTGGGCGCATGCGCGGGGACCTTTGTTGGGCGGGCCGCTACACTCGAACCTTAGCGGCCGCCTCAAGACGGCGCAACCGTACGTCAATCATCGTAGTTATCAATCTGCGCCCGCTGTAACGAACCGCTGTAGTCGACGTAGCCGACCTTCGTCTCTGAATAGAATTCATAGACTTCCCAGCCGCCTTCACGATGACCGTTACCGGTCGCCTTCACGCCACCGAAGGGCAGGTGCGCCTCGGCGCCGATCGTCGGTGCGTTGACGTACGAGATGCCGTTGTCGAGATCCTGCAGGGCCCGGAACCCCTGGTTGACGTCCTGCGTGTAAATCGAACTCGACAGCCCGTACTTGACCCCGTTATTGACGCGGACAGCCTCGTCGAAGCTGCGAACCTGGATGACGCTCAAGACCGGACCGAAGATCTCTTCCTGCGCCAGGCGCATCGACGGCTTCACGCCGGCGAAGATGGTCGGCCGGTAGAAAAACCCGTGCCCGAGACGTTCCCCACCCGGCTTCTTGCCGCCGGTGACCAGTTCCGCCCCCTCCTCCTGCCCGATCGCAACGTAGGATGCCACTTTCTGCCTGGCGCGCTCGTGGATGAGCGGACCCACGTCGTATCCCTTGCGTCCGTCGCCCAGGCGCAGCCCCTCGGTGGCCGCCACGAGCTTCCGGAGGAACTTGTCGTGAATCTTCTTGTGCAGGATCAGACGGCTGGTGGCGGTGCACCGTTGGCCCGTCGTGCCGAACGCGCCCCAGAGGACGCCGTCGAGGGCCAGGTCGAGGTCGGCATCGTCCATCACGATCTGGGCGTTCTTGCCGCCCATCTCCAGTGACAGCCGCTTGTGCATGCGCCCGCACGTCTCGCCGATGAACGATCCGGTGGCGGTGGAGCCGGTGAAGGAGATGACCGGGACGTCGGGATGCTCCACCAGCGCCTTGCCGGCGGTGGCGCCCCGTCCGTGCACCAGCTGGATCACCTCAGGGGGAAGCCCCGCCTCGAGGAGCAGTTCCACCAGCCGGTGCGAGGTGTGCGGCACGTCCTCCGACGGCTTGAGGATGACCGCGTTTCCGCAGACGAGCGCCGGGAACATCTTCCAGGTCGGGATAGCGAGCGGAAAATTGAACGGCGTGATCAGTCCGGCCACGCCGATTGGGCGACGGAAGCTCATCGCCCACTTGTCCCGCAGTTCGGAGGGAACGGTATGGCCGAACAGGCGCCGACCCTCGGTGGCGGCGTAAAAGGCGGTGTCGATGCCTTCCTGCACGTCGCCCCGCGTCTCGGCGAGCACCTTGCCCATCTCACGCGTCATGCCGTCAGCGATTTCTTCCTTGTGCTGCGAGAGGAGGTCGCCCAGCCGGCGGAGGACGTCGCCTCGCTCGGGGGCCGGTGTCCGACGCCAGATCTCGAAGCCCCGCTTGGCGGAGCGCGCGGCGGCCTTCACATCGGCCGCGCCGGAATCAGGGAACCGTCCGATCAGGTCGCGCGTGTTGGCCGGGTTGCGGTTCTCGAACCAGGCACCGGTGGTCGGGGCGACCCACTTGCCATCGATGAAGTTCTTATAGGTCTTTGGCATCAGGCTTTCGAAAGTTCGGAGTGAACGGAGAGTCCTGCTAGTCGCACATCCAGGGGAGGACCGTCGCGGCGTAGCCGAGACGGGGGAGCAGGACGGTCGCCACGAGCGCGAGGCCGCCTAGAAAGACAGCCAGCCCGGCCAGGTGTGCCCAACCCTGTCGGCGGTGCCAACTGACGAGCATGGTCCAGCCCCCCGCGACCGACACCATTCCCGCCGAGCCAAGGTAGAGCATCAGGCCGAGCCCGCAGCGATGCGCGTAGGGCCACTGGAGGACGGCGGCGGCCACGAGGACGCCGAGGCCCGCGCGAATCCAGGTGGTCATCGCGGCCCGCTTGCCGACTGCAACGCGAGGAGCAGGTGCCGTGGCTGGCATTCCCCCGCCCCGCTGTGCTGGTACGGACGGCGCTGCCGGTGACACGGCGCTCTGGGCCATCACCTTGTCGATGGCTGCCAGTTCCTTGTCCCAATCCCGGGGTTGCTCGCTCACGATGGCTCCCGCGTCAGGCCGTATCGCTCGATCTTCTTGTACAGGTTCGACCGCGGCATGTCGAGCACCCGCGCGGTTTCCGACACGTTCCAGTCGTGCTGACGGAGCTTGCCCTCGAGGAACACCCGCTCCGCCTCCAGCTTGAACGCCTCGAACGTCGGTGCCGAAAAGGGGTCATCCGCGTTCGAGACCGGGGCGGCGGCGTCCCCGCCGCCGCCGAGGATACGATCGACGTCGGACGCGGCCACGGACTTTCCCGCCGCAAGGATCATCAGCCGTTCCACCGCGTTCCGCAACTCGCGCACGTTCCCCGGCCAGGCCCGGCGCTGCAGGCGCTCGACCGCCGAGGCCTCAAAGAGCCGAGCCGGCACGCCAGAAGCCGCGGCGATCGCGGAGGCGAAGTGCGCGACGAGTTCGGGAATGTCTCCGGGGCGCTCACGCAATGGCGGGACCACGATCGGCACGACGTTGAGGCGGTAGAGCAGGTCTTCGCGAAAGCGGCCCGCGGCGATTTCGGCCTCGAGGTCCTTGTTGGTGGCCGCGAGCACCCGGACATCGACGCGCATGGCCTTGGCGCCACCCACCCTGGTGACTTCCCCCTCCTGCAGCGCGCGAAGCATCTTGGCCTGCGCCGACAGCGAGAGGTCGCCGATTTCATCCAGAAAGAGCGTGCCGCCGTCTGCAAGTTCGAATTTTCCCGGGCGATCGGCGAATGCACCGGTGAACGACCCCTTCATATGGCCGAACAGCTCGCTCTCGATCAGCTCGCTGGGAATCGCGGCGCAATTGACCTCGATGAACGGCCCCTGCCGCTTCGGACTCGCCGCATGGATCGCGCGCGCCACCAGCTCCTTGCCGCTTCCATTTTCCCCGGTAATCAGGACGCGTGCCGGCGTCGGACCCACCTTGTCGATCAGCGCCCGCACGCCGCGTAAGGCGGCACTGGTGCCGACCATGGCATGCGCCACATCGGCGGCGAGCTTGAATTGCTGATTTTCGTGGGTCAACACGACCTGGTTCAGCGCGTTCCGCACCGTGACCAACAGTCGGTCGCTATCGAGCGGCTTCTCGAGGAAATCGAACGCCCCCCGTTGGGTAGCCTCGACGGCCGTGGCGATGGTGCCGTGACCGGATATCATGACAACGGTGGCGGCGGGGTCGAGCTCCCGAAGACGGGAAAGCGTGTCCAGCCCATCGAGCCCTGCCATCTTGACGTCCAGGAACACAAGATGGGGGCGGAACTCCGGGTAGACCGTGAGCCCTTCGCCCCCGGAGCCGGCCACGCGGACATCATGTCCCTCGTAGGCCAGTACCTGCTTCAGGGCGTCGCGGACGCCGGCTTCGTCGTCGATGACGAGGATCCGTTGGGCTGTCATGGCAGTTGGCTTGAAGGATACAACGTCACGCCGTCCGGGTGCACCCGGACCCGACCGATCCCAACCGGAATCACGATCGACAACACGCTGTCCCGCTGGTCGCCGGCCAGCAGTCCGACGATCCGCGGCACCATCTCGCGGGGAAACTCGAAGTCGCGCACCTGGAAGGCATCGAGGCGCCACGCCGCCAGGCCGGGGCCGGTGACCTGTACCGGCCCGGCGCCCTGGATCGGCTCGCGATCGTTGAACGCACCAGCCAGGGGCCCCAGCACGTCCCGCGGGAGTCCGGCGGTCCGGATCTTCCCGGCCACCGCAATGCGGCCCTCCCCGAGCGTCACCGCGAGCGAATCCAGTTCCGAGCGCACCCGTTGGTCGAGTCCCGCCCCGACGAGCGAGGCCATCTCCGACGCGCTGAGGGTCACCGAATCCGCGCCCCAGCCATTCAGGCTGTCGACCTTGTCGGTCGCCCGTCGAAGCGCCAATACGCCCGGGCGGCCCGTCGTTCCGACGGCGGTTGCCGCGGGGCGGTCGGTCAGCCGATGCCAGTACGGCGCGAGCCGGGCCCGCTCCATCCAGCCGACGTACACCAACGCGGCCACGATCAGGAGCCCGAGCAGGCGAAACGGCAACGAGAGGCACCCGTACATTCAGGCGCCGCTTGGCCCAGAGGCGATCGGCAGCAGGCTTCCCCGGCGATACCCGCTCGCGTCGAGTTCCGCCTCGGCAAAACCCAGCGAACAGAGGCGGCCGGCCACCTCTTCCCACCGGCGTTCGACCAACGGCCGCTCCGCTGCCAGCACCTCCACCCGTGCCTTGTCACCCAGGTGGCGAACTCGAATGTCGCCGAGGACACCACATTCGCGAATCACCCCTTCGGCGAGTTCCACCTGCCGGAGCCGCTCCGCGGTGACCGGGAGGCCATACCGAATGCGGCTCGACAGACAGGGTGCCGCCGGAGCGTCCCAGGTCGGCAGGCCGAGCCGCCGGGCGGCTCCCCGCACATCCGCCTTGGTCCATCCGAGATCCACGAAGGGGGAATGCACACGCCGCGCCGCACCGGCTGCTGCGCCCGGACGATGCTCGGTGAGGTCATCGAGATTGGTGCCGTCGAGGAGGAATTCGAAGCCGCGGTCGGCGGCGACCGCCCCGAGGACGCGCCAGAGCTCCGACTTGCAGAAGTAGCAGCGATTGAGCGGGTTCGCGACATAGTCCGGGTCGGCCAGCTCCTCGGTGTTCACCTCGAGAATCGGTACCTGGAAGCGCGCGGCGAGATCCCGTGCGGTTTGCCATTGCACCGCCGGGTAGGAGGCGCTCCGTCCGATGACCGCGAGGAAGCGAGATGGCCCGAGGGCCCGAGTACCGACAACCGCGAGCACAGCAGAATCGACGCCGCCGGAATAGCCC
The DNA here is from genome assembly GCA_004525055.1 of Gemmatimonadales bacterium. Taxonomy (GTDB): domain Bacteria; phylum Gemmatimonadota; class Gemmatimonadetes; order Gemmatimonadales; family GWC2-71-9; genus SPDF01. The sequence goes on from SPDF01000009.1 coordinate 5,622, forward strand.
AGCACGGCTCCGGACAGGGCGCCGAGATGTGACTCGAGTTGCGCAATGGTGGGCATCGGGGAAAAGTAGCGGATATCTTACTGGCATGCCTGCACCCATCCCGCTCCCCGAACTCACCTTCAAGGCCACCAAGGCGGGGGGGCCGGGCGGTCAGCACGTGAACACGTCGTCGACCCGCGTGGAGCTCTGGTGGAACCCCGTCGCGTCCCCCAGCCTGACCGAGCGAGAGCGGGCGCTCCTCCTCTCCGTGCTGGGTCACCGCCTCGATGGCGAAGGGTGGCTCCGGCTCGTGTCCGCCGCCACCAGAAGCCAGCTCAAGAATCGGGAAGCGGTGACCAAGCGCTTTCAGCGGCTGATTGCCGAGGCGCTTGTCCCACCGAAGCCGCGTCGGAAGACGCGACCGCCGCGTTCCGCGGCGGAGAATCGCCTGAAGGCAAAAAAACGGCGCTCCGCCACGAAGGCGAAGCGCCGCGCGCCCCCCAGAGACGACTGAATCTCTCGAAGACGGTTCCCGTTAGTCCGTTACGGCTGCGCCGGTGCGTCCTTACCTTTCGCGAAGTCGCCGGCGGTGATCACCGTCATCTTCGCCGGGTCCACGAAGCTCCGGAATCCCGCGCCGACCTGCGCCGGGGTGAGCGCCTCAACGGCCTGCTCGAACTTGGCGTCCCACTCCATGGTGCGGCCGAGGAAGAGCTGCTCGACCAGCTGCCCCGCAAGGCTGCCGTCGTCCGCCCGCCCCAGCTGCCTCTGCTGGAGGTAGCCGGCCTTCCCCTTGGTCACTTCCTCGGGGGTGAAACCATCGGCCACAGCCTTGGCGGTCACCTCATGGAACGCCGCCACCACCTTGGCGGTGTTTTCAGGGGCTGAAATCGCATAGACAAACAGCTGGCCGGCCTGGTCTTCGGAGCTGACGGACAGTCCGCTGCCGACCCCGTAGCTCAGGCCATCCTGCTGGCGGATGCGCACCATCAGGCGTGAATCAAACGCTGAGCCTCCGTAGATGTAGTCGCCGATGGCGAGGGCGGGATACGCCGGATCGTCCTCGTTCAACCGGAGGCTCTCTGAAGAGAGCATGATCGCATTGGCCTTGTCTGGCGTTTCGATCTGGCGACTCTCAGCCGGCCGATCAGAATAGAGATCGGGTACCCGCGCGTATGCCGCGGGGCTCTTCCACGCCCCAAAGATTTCGCTGAGCACGGGGGCAATCTCCTGCGGGCTGAAATCGCCGACGATGGCCACCTCCCCGGCCCCGACGCCGTAGAACTCCACCCAGAACCGCTTCACTTCGTCCACCGTCGCCGACTGGAGCTCGGCGATGCGTTCGTCGATCGTGCCGACATACCGCGGGTGCCCGGGGGGATACGGCTGCGTCGCCTGCGCCAGCGCCGACTGCGCGAGCGGGATCGGATCGCTCCGCTGCGACTCAAGGCGGGCGAGCCCTTCGCGCTGCAGCGTGGCGAATTCGGTCGGCTCGAAGCTCGGCTCCCGCAGCACTTCGCCCGCCAGACGAAGCACCGCGGGGAAATTGGCGCGCACGGTGGAAATGTTGACCGTCGCCCCCTCTGCCGATCCGCGCACACTGACCTGCGCCTTGAGACGGTCGAACTCGTCCTTGATCTCCTGACGCGTGTGCGTGCTGGTCCCACGGAGCAGCATCGAACCCGCCAGCGACGCGGCCGTGGCCTTGCCCGTCAGCGTCGATTCCGTTCCGAAATGCAGGCGGATCGTGGCGTTTACCGTCTGGCCCCGGGTGTCCTTCGGGAGCAACGCCACCTTCATCCCGCTCGGCAGATCGCTCCGGAAGGTACGGGCGTCGATGTTCGCGGGCGACGGATCGAACGCCTCGCCCAGCGTCATCGTAGTGTCACCCTTGTAGTCCTTCACCATCGCCGCGATGTCGGGGAGCGGCGGAATATCGGCGCGGTCCGGCTTGGCCGTGGGGATGAAGACGCCCAGCGTGCGATTGCTCGGCTTGAGGTAGAGTTGCGCCACCCGCTGGACGTCGGCGGGCGTCACCGCGCGAACCCGGTCGCGGTTGATGAAAATCAGGCGCCAGTCGCCGCGTGAGGCCCACTCACTGAGCGCGAGACCCACGGCGTCGGTCTGCGTGAGGCTGAGCTCGATGTTCTTCAGGATGGTCTGCTTGGCGCGCGCCACTTCTTCCTCGGTCGGCGGGCGAGCGACGACCGCGTCGAGTGTCGCGAGAAGCGCGGCCTGTGTCACCGCCAGCGAGTCCTCGGCGCGCAGCTGGGCGCCGGCCAGGAGCATGCTCGGTTGGTAGAGCTGGTAGGCCCGCGACCAGACCCGCGCCGATAGTTTCGTCTCGACCAGCGCCTGGTACAGGCGGCCGGCCGGCGCCGATCCCAGCACCTGGGTCAGCACACTGATGGCGGCGAAGTTCGAATCGGATCCCGCCGGAATGTGAAATCCCGCCAGCACCACCTGCTCGTCGCCGACCCGACGCAGTGTCACGGTCCGTTCGCCGTCCTGCACCGGCTCGACCGTGTAGGTGCCCCAGAGCGCGTTGGCGCCTCCCCGATCCGGACGGGGGATCGCGCCGTAGAGCTGCTCGATACGCTTCAGGGTGGTCGCCTCGTCGAACTTGCCCGCCACGACGAGGACGGCGTTGTCGGGTTGGTAGTACTTCTGGTAGAACCCCTGCAGGCGACCGATCGGCACGTTCTCGATATCCGAACGGGCACCGATGGTCGAATGGCCATAGTTGTGCCACAGGTAGGCGGTGGAGAAGACCCGCTCTTCCAGGATGCTCCCTGGGTCATTCTCCCCCAGTTCGAACTCGTTCCGGACGACCGTCATCTCGGACTCGAGGTCGCTTTTCGAGATATATGAATTCACCATCCGGTCCGCTTCCATCGAGAGCGCCCACTCGAGGTTCTCGGGTGTCGCCGGGAAGGACTCGAAGTAGTTGGTACGATCGAACCAGGTCGTCCCGTTAAACTGGGCGCCGTGCGCAGTCAGTTCCTCTCCGATCTTCGGGTGGTTGGTGGAGCCCTTGAAGAGGAGGTGCTCGAGGAGGTGCGCCATTCCCGTCTCACCATAGTTCTCGTGCCGGGACCCGACGAGGTAGGTGAGGTTGACCGTCGCGACGGGTTTCGTCTGATCCGGGAGGAGGAGAACCTGCAGCCCATTGGGCAGCTGGTACTCGGTAATGCCCTCGACGGAGGTGATCTTCACGGCCTTCGGCGCAGCCGGGGCTGCCGTGGCTGGTTTCGCCGGCTTGGCCGTGGGCTGTTGGGCCAGCGCGGGGCCGGCCAGGAGGAGTACGACGAGTGGAGTGAGCGTCGCGGCGCGGCGCAGGGCGTGGGTTGTCATAATCGGACTCCGGCAGATTGGGTCAGCGCAGCGGGACGAAGCCGGAATATAGACTCCGGGATCGTCCCGTTTGCAGTGCGGCATAAAAATCGAACGGGCGTGTGGCGACACCCGCGGCGATCAGGGGGTCAGTCCCCCGCTCCAGCGACCGCGGCAATCTCAGGGGCAGCTGTCCCCCCACGCTTGCTCCGGATCCACTCACCCAGCGCCTCTCGCCAATCGAAGAAGATCTCGTAGACGGTCGGGATGACCAGCAGCGTCAGCATCGTGGACGTGAGCACACCGCCGATGACCGCCACGCCGAGCGGCTGGCGGAACTGCGCGCCCTCGCCGCTCGCGATGGCGACCGGTATCATGCCCGCAATCAGCGCAAAGGTGGTCATCAGGATCGGTCGCAGTCGGATCGCGCCCGCCTCGATCAGGGCCTCGCGAATGGGCATACCCTTCTCGTTGCTCCACTTGGCGAAGTCGATGAGCAGGATCGCATTCTTGGCGACAATCCCCATCAGGAGGATGACGCCGATGAGGCTCATGATGTTGACCGTCAGGCCCGTGATGGCGAGCGACAGCATCACACCCACCAGCGAGAGTGGGAGCGACATGAGGATGGCCATCGGGTCGAGGAACGACCCGAACTGCATCACGAGAATCAGGTACATGAGCAGCACCGCCACACCGAGGGCGAGGAAGATGTTCCCGAACACCTCGCTCTGGCGCTCGGCGTCGCCACCTTCGGAGTAGGTAACGCCGGGCGGCAAGGATGTCTGGGCAAGCGCCTTCCGGACATCGGACATGACTTCGCCCGTGGACCGGCCCTGGGTGTTCCACTCGACGTCGACCACCAGGTCCCGGTCGAGATGGTTGATGACCGCCGGCGCGAGATCAGACCTCACCGTGACCACCTGGCCGAGCGGAACCGTGCGGGGCACGCCGTTGACACCACCCGGGATAAGCAACGGCAGCTGCCTGAGGTCTTCCGCCCTCCGGCGCGACGAAGGCGCCAGCCGGACAACCACGTCACGGGTTTCGCCACTGGGGTCGACCCAGTCGCCGGCGTCGATCCCCGCGAACGCCGGTCGTAGCGCCTGGGCCACCTGCCCCGCCGTCAGGCCGAGTGCGCCCGCGAGGCCGCGATCGAGATCCACCGTCAATTCGGGCCGCTGCCCCTTGCTCGAAAGTTCGATGTCGACCGCGCCCTCCGTAGCCGCGACGGCGGCGCGCACCTGCTCGGCCCCGGCGTTGATCGACACGAGATCCGGCCCCTTCACCTGGAGCGCGAGTTGCTTGCGCCCTCCCCCCATGTCACTCGTGAAGAGGGCCATGTCCACCCCCCCCAGCTGCACCAGCTCACTCCGCACCTCCGCACCGATACCCTCCGCGTCGAGCGGGCGCTCGTTCTTCGGCGCCAGCTTCACATACATCTTCCCCACGTCCACAGCGCTCGAGGTTGGGTCGCCAAGGGTGACATAGGAGTACATCACGTCCGGCCGCGCCCGGATGATCCGATCGGCTTCCTCCGCCTTGGCTCGCGTGTAGGCCAGGTTGGATCCCGGTGGGGTCTCGATCTGGACATTGAACTCGGAGCGGTCGTCGATGGGCATGAACCCGACACCCACCTTGTGCCATTCCGGCACCACCAGGAACAACCCGACACCGATCACCGCCCCGGCGACCGTCCCCGCCAGGCGAAGAGGAAGCGGCCGCGCGCTCGACAACGACCAGACACTGACCACGAGTCCCAAGAGGAGCGCCAGGAAGCCGAGCACCCCGTTCCAGAGCAGGGTGAAGGCGCTGATCATTGACCCGACCGCCAGCACCACCATGGCGGCCCGGTGGTCGAGCGCCCACCCGATCACGCCGCGATACCCCTCGGCCATCCGGCCGAACCAGGCGTTGAACTTGTCGAGCTGCCGGGTGATCCAGTTCCGCTTCTCCACCGGTACAACCGGATCGGGCCAGTACGCGGAGAGCATCGGGTCGAGCGAAAAACTCACGAAGAGCGAGACGAACACCGAACAGGCCATGGTCAGGGCGAACGGCTTGAACCACTGCCCCCCGACGCCTGACATGAAGGCGACGGGCAGGAAGACGGCCAGAATGGAAAAAGTGGTCGCCGTCACAGCCAAGCCGATCTCGTCCGTCCCTTCGAGCGACGCCGTGTAGTGGTCCTTCCCGAGCTCCACGTGCCGGACGATGTTCTCTCTCACCACGATGGCGTCGTCGATCAGGATGCCGATGGCCAGCGAGAGGCCCAGGAGGGACATCGTCTCCAGCTTGAACCCGAACGCCCACACCGCGATGAACGACGCCAGCACACTGACCGGCAGCGCAAGGCCGGTGATGACCGTGGAGCGCCAGGAATTCAGGAAGAGGAACACCACAAGGACGGTGAGCAGGGCGCCCTCGAAGAGCGCTTCCTGGACGTTGCGGACCGCGGCCGTGACGCGCGTACCGGAGTTCTTCACGACGTTGATCGTGACGCCTTCGGGCAGCGTCGCCTCGATCGCGTGCACCCGCTCGAGGATTTGGTCGGCCACCTCGGTGGTGCTGTAGCCCTTCGACTTCTTGATGTCGATCCCGACCGCCTCGGTGCCGTTGAAGAGCGCCAGCGTCCGCTGTTCTTCAATGCCGTCCCGTACATCCGCCACCTGGCCGAGCCGGATCAGGACGCCGTTGCGTTCCGCCACGACCAACTGCGCGAATTCGGCCGGGCCGCTCAACCGTCCCCGGAGCCGGATGGCGCGTTCGTCGTACTCTCCCTGCACCCGCCCGACCGGCGCGGCCAGATTCTGCGCCTGGAGCGCCTGCACTACCTGCATCACACTCACCCGTGCGGCCTCGAGAGCAGCGGGGCGCAGCTCGACGGTGAGCTCCCGCTCCTGCTTGCCGATGACGATCACCTCGGCGACGCCCGGAATCGAGCGCATCTCGCGCGTGATCCCGGGGTCGGCCAGGCGGGTGAGCTCGGCGGGGCTGAGGCGCGTCGATGAGAGCGCGAGCGAAACGATCGGTCGGTCCGTGTCGTTCAACTTCTTGATGATCGGCTCTTCCATCTCGGTCGGCAGGTCGTTCCGGATACCGGAGATGGCGTCCCGGATGTCCTGCGTCGCCTCCGGCAGCGGTTTCTCGAAGATGAATTCGATCAGAATGACGGCGAACCCATCCTCCGCCTTCCCGGTCACCTTCTTCACCCCGCTGATGGAGGCGATGGCCTCCTCGATGGGATTGAGGACTTCGGTCTCCACCGTTTCCGGTGACGCCCCAGGATACGGGACGGCGACCGACACGTATGGTGGCGCCACTTCGGGGAATTCATCGGTCTGGAGTCGGATCAGGGCGATGATCCCGCCGACCACCAGCGCCAGCATCGTGACGACCGTGATGGTGGGACGCTTGATGGCAAAATCGGAGATCAACATGGCGGCGCCCTCTACGGCGTGGTGGAGGGGAGGGTCCGCTCGGCAGGATCCTGCACCCGAATCGGCGTGCCTGCCGCGATACCGCGCGAGCTGCCAAGGACGATGGTGTCACCCACCGCCAGCCCCGAAACGACCTCGACCAGCTCCGCCACCACGTCCTCCAATCCAAGCACGACCTCGGTGCGGACCATCCGGCCGTTTTCGACCTGTGACACCGTCGGCCGCACTCCACGCAGGTCCACCGCCGCCTTGGGCACCGTCAACGCCTGCCGTTCCGAGGTGACCACCCGACCCTCTGCAAACAGACCAACGACGAGTTGCTGGCCGGGATTGGGAACGGTGACGAGAATGCGCACCTGTCGCGTCGTCGGATCCACGGAGGGGTAAATACGAGTTACCCGGCCCGTCAGGCGCTGATCGCCGAAGCCGCTCACGGTGAACTGCACCGCCGTGCCCACCCGGAGGCCGGCAAGCGCCTGTGCGGGCAGCTGGGCTTCGAGTCTGAGACTGGTGGGGTCGACGATCGTGAAGAGTTCCGTGCCGTTCTGCACGACATCGCCCACGCTCACCCTCTCCTCGCTGACCACCCCGGCAAACGGCGCCCGCACGCTCGCGCGGGCGAGTGCACGTCGGGCGACCACCTGCCGGGCGTTCGCTTCGGCCAGGGACGCCTCCGCCTGCGCCACCGCCAACGAATCAGCTTCCACCGCGCGTGTGGAGAGTGCGCCGGCATCGGCCAGCCGCGTGTCCCGCTCGAGGTTCCGCCGCTGCAGGCGCACATCGTTCTCGAGGCTCCGGACCAGCGCATCCGCGAACGCCGCCTGCTCCCGGGCCGTCTGTGGCTCGATCTGGGCCAGCACCTGGCCCGCGGCGACCGTCTGACCGGGCTCAGCCAGGAGGTCCAGGATCGAACCGCCGAGCTCGGCTCGCACCCGCGCCTCGCGCTCGGCGCCGAGGGTCCCGGAAATCGACGGACCGTCCATCAGCAGGGTGTCCTTGACGATCGCGATGTTCTCGGGACCGATCACGATCGGCGCTGGTGACTCCGGCTCGTCCCCGGCGCTCCGGTCGGCGCACCCGGTGAGCGCCACGACAACGAGCGAAAAAGCTGTCAGCGCCACCAAGCCACCGCGTGCTGTCATGGTCCGGGCCGTTGCCGTCAATTTGAGAGTTCGCATCTCTGGTCTATCGCCCCCGCGCGGGGGTGGATCCGACGAGTGCCTGAGTCGCAGTACCAGCGGAGGTGACTGAAGAGGTCGTGAGCGCTGCGCCGTCGGCGGTGCCGAGCGGCAAGTACGGCAGGAGTGCGCGACGGAAGCGCGCCACCTGTGTGTCGCGCGCCGCCTGCGCCTGGTTCGCGCGGGCCTGTTCGAGTTGCAGCCGCACGTCCTGGAGTTCGGTCTGGGTCGAAACCCCTTCCGAGTAGCGCAATTCGGCGATCTCATAGGCCCGGAGTGCCTGCTCCACGACGCTCGCCGTCGCGAGGCTATTGTCCCGGGCTTCCCGGAGGCGCGCGTTCACGGTCGCGTTGTCGAGCGCCGCCTGCTCCGCCGTGAGCTTGGCGCGGAGGCGCGCGGTCTCAAGGGTCGCCGAAGCCTGCTGCCGCGCTCCACTGATGCGCCCCGATGTGAAGAGCGGCCAGTTCACGACGGCGTTGATCGTCCAGTCATTTCCAAACTGGTTGTTGACCGGGAAGAAGTCGCTGCTGTAGCCGGCACGGTTGTAGTTCATCGTCGTGGACATCGTGGGAATCCACTGGCGCGAGGCGGCCGCACTCAGCTGCTCGCTCTGCGCCACCGTTTCCTCCGCGGCGCGCACGACGGTGCGCGCCGCGACCGTGGTGTCGGCGCTCAAGATCATCGCGGCAACGTCGGCAGGGAGATCGCCGATGTCGGGGTTGTCGTCCAGCGGCGTGGCGAGGACAAGCTCGCTGGATAGTGGAACGTCGAGGAGCTGCTTCAGGCGGGTAATCGCGATGTCCTGGTTGGCCCGGGCTCGGGTCACCACCGGGATCTGGTTGTCTCGTGAGACGCGCGCCCGGAGCTGTTCGAATTCAGACTGCGTGCCGACCTCGCGGCCCAGCGTCACATCCGCCAGGGTCTTCTCTGCCTGCGCGAGCGTGAACTCCGTGATCGTGAGGAGTTGCGCGCTGAGCGAGGCGTCGTAGTAGGCACTGGCGACGGTGAGAATCGTCAACGCCTCTTGCTGCGAGAGCTGCAGCTGGGAGACCCGGGTGCCCGCCTGGCTCGCTCCCAACTGCGACCACTGGCTCATGTTGAAGAGTGAAATCCCGACACTGCCACCGAGCCGCCACTGGTTGGTGGAAGTGAAGGGATTCTCTCCCCCGGTCGAGCCGCCCGGGAAGAGGTTCTGGTAGGGACTCTCCAGCACGCGCGTGTACTGCGGGCCGAGATTGATTTGCGGTAACAGCGCGGAGCGGGTTTGCGTCACCACACCCTTGGTTCGGCTCACCTCTGCCTGCGCGATGCCGACCTGCTCGCTGGCCGGCCTGGCCTGGTGGAGCGCATCGGCGAGCGAGAGCCGGAGGGTATCGGTCGCCCCGGTGGGAACCAGTGCGGCGGAGGGCGACTGCTGGGCATTTGCCGTGATGACCGTCATCAGCGAGAGGACGATGGTCAGGCCAGAGGCGGTGAGTGTCATGAGTGGGCTTGCTCCTCAATACCAGCCGGCGCGCGCAGCGCGCGCAGGAGGACTTCGACGAATAGAACGGCGCACTCTTCCAGGGAGGGAAGGTCGGGCACGAGGTCCCGCCAGAGCGCATTGCTCAACAGTGAGTGGACAAGCATCGCGGCGCCGCCCTCGATGATCAGCGGATCCCCGGCCTGCAGCACGCCACGCTCCTCCAGTGCCGTCAGGAAGGTGACCAGCTGAATCATCTCATCGTTGGTGCCCTCGCAGATGCGGGGGGCGATCTCGGGGCGCTGCACCGTATCGCCGAGGACCTGGCGAATGAGCTTCTGATGGTGGTAGAACCGGTGGATGCAGGCCAGCGCCCACCGATGGAGCTCGGCGATCGGGTCGGTGGCGCCCGGATCGAGCAGCGGCCGTCTGTGGACACTCGCCTGCTCGATCGCCTCCTGCAGGAGGGCGTCCTTATTGCCGAACTGGCGGAAGAGGGTCACCTCGTTGAGGCCCGCCTCCTCGGCGATGCGCCGAGTCGTCGTGCCGTGGTAGCCGGCCTCGGCGTAGACACGGGCCGCCACTTCAAGGAGTCGGTCGCGGGAGTCTGTCGTCATGGGGCACGAAGCTAAGGGATCATGAAAATTGATGCAAGCATGTACTTGCATTTGAGGAATGGACACACGTAACACTGACGCCTAACTAACTACGCAACAGTCAGTTAGCTGTCAGTTCTGGAACGCGCTTGCGGTCGAGGGTGCGGTACTGAATGGCTTCCCCCACATGGCCCACATCGAGCTCCGCGTCACCGGCGAGGTCGGCGATTGTCCGGCCGATCTTGAGGACGCGATGGTAGGCCCGAGCCGAGAGCCCGAGTCGTGCCACTGCCCGGCGCAGGAGAAGCTCCACCGGTTCGGTCAACCGACAAAACCGCCGGATCTCCCGGGCCGTCATGTGGGCGTTGGCGTAGAGCCCGGGCAACCCCGCGAAGCGCTCGCGTTGCCGCTGCCGGGCAGCCTCGACGCGCGCCCGAACCATTGCGCTGCTCTCTTCCGGCGTGGAGGCGGCCAGGTCCCGGTAGGCCACGGCGGGCACCTCGAGGTGGATGTCTATCCGGTCGAGGAGTGGCCCGGAGAGTCGGGAGAGGTAGCGCTCCACCTGCATCGGGGTGCAGCGACAGCGGTGTCCCGGATCGCCGAGATAGCCGCAGGGGCATGGATTCATGGCCGCAGCCAGCATGAATCGGGCGGGATAGCTCAGCGTGATGGCCGCGCGGCTCAGCGTCACCGCGCCATCCTCGAGCGGCTGGCGAAGCACCTCCAGGACATTGGTGCGGAACTCCGGCAGCTCGTCGAGGAAGAGCACGCCCCCGTGCGCCAGGCTCACTTCGCCGGGCCGCGGCATCGAGCCGCCGCCGATCAGGCCGGCGTCGCTGATCGTATGGTGCGGGCTTCGAAAGGGGCGGACGGAGCAGAGGGACTGCCCCGGCGCCAGGAGCCCGGCGACGCTGTGCACCTTCGTGGTCTCGAGGGCCTCCTCCAGCGCCATCCCTGGGAGGATCGAGGGGAGGCGCCGCGCGAGCATCGTCTTCCCCGCCCCAGGCGGGCCCACGAGCAGAATGTTATGGGCACCTGCCGCGGCCACCTCCAGCGCACGCTTCGCTCCCGCTTGTGCGCGTACATCCGCAAAGTCCACCACATCCGTGGCGCGCTCGGTCATCAAGGCACGGACATCGACGCGGGTCGGCGCCAGGGTCGGGCCGTCACCGAGGTGGTCGCAGACCTCCGCCAGCGATCGGGCTCCGCGCACCTCGATCCCCTCCACCACCGCCGCCTCCGACAGGTTGGCGGCCGGCAGGATGACCCCCTTGAGCCCGGCCCTGCGGGCGGCCAGCGTCATCGAGAGGGCGCCGCGCACCGGGCGGAGGTCCCCCTCGAGGCCGACCTCGCCGACCACCAGGTGATCCACCAGCGCCTCGGCGGCTACCTGTTCACTCGCGGCGAGGATGCCCAGCGCAATGGGCAGGTCGAACCCCGAGCCGTCCTTGCGCACGTCGGCCGGCGCGAGGTTGATGGTGATGCGCTTGAGGGGGAAGCTGTATCCGGCGTTGACCAGCGCTGCCGTCACCCGCTCACGCCCCTCCTTCACGGCGCCGTGAGGCAGCCCGACCGTCGCGACGGAAGGGAGACCATTGGTGATGTCCACCTCGACCTCGACCATATAGGCGTCGATACCGAGGACAGCGGCGGATCGGATCCGGGC
>SPDF01000290.1 GCA_004525055.1 Gemmatimonadales bacterium
GTTGATCCGGCGGGTTGACGATCTTGGGGCCCATCGTCGGTACGGTGGGCCCCGCGCCTTTTTTGCAAGGCCTAACATCAAGCCCTGAAATAGCTTCACGCCCATCGAAAACGTCTGTGCTTGCGAACCGAGGCTGGGCCGGTAGGTTGGCCCATTGGATTGCCGCAGATTGAGTCGGTGAACCAACAGAGATGTTCTGGTACCCAGGTCTTCATCGGCTCGAGGGGGGGCACGTATGCATCGCAATTTTCTTCGCGCTTTTTTCGTGGTGGTCAGCGTCGGAATCCTCAACTGCACCACGCCGACGGACGAACAGGAATTCAGAACCGTCTCCCTCACCGTCTCGCCGGTCAACCAGAGCACCACCGTTGGCGGTACGGTCAGCTACACCGCCACCGCCACACTTGGCGGGGGGGAGACCGTCGACGCCACTGACGATGTCATCTGGACATCTGGCAGCCCATTGGTCGCCACCATGGGAGGGCGCGTTGCCACCGGCGTTGGGGTCGGCGTGTCAGTCATCACCGCCACCGACGGGGAAATCAGCGGCACAACGACGCTTACGGTGATCGACCCCCCGGCCTCCATTGCCATCACTCCGGTCGATCACACCGCCGAGGTGACTGACAACGTCAGCTACACGGCGACGGCCACCTCCACGACCGGGGCAACCTCGGATGTCACTGCCACCGTTACGTGGGGCTCGACTGCCCCCGCAGTGGCGACGATCGCCGCGGGCGGCATGGCCACCGCGCTCAGCGCCGGGATGACCAACATCACCGCCGCGCTCGGGGCCGTGAGCGATACCACAAGCCTCATGGTCACGAACCCGCCCCCACCGCCGAGCGTTACCGTCATGCCGGCCGACACGGCCACCATCGTCGGCGATTCGATGCCGTACACCGCGGTCGATGAAATGGGGATGGACATCACTGGCACCGTCGTCTGGTCTTCGACCAATCCGGCGGTCGCCGCCGCTCCGAGCAGTCCGGATTTCAAGGCGCTGGCCGGGAGCCCCGGGCAGACCAAGATTGTCGCGACACTCGGCGCGCTCAGTGACTCCGCTACACTCACCGTAACGGCGATGCCACCCACCGGTACGCTCACGGGGTTCGCCGCCGGTGCCCTAGGGGCATTCGCCTTCGATTTTGCCTGCTGGGATCCCGGCACGAGCGCGTTCACCGGGCCAGTCACGCAGTGGACAGTCTCCGGCACCATCTTCCAGATTTGGTACATGCCCGCCGTGGATCTCGTGGTCGTGCACACAAATGTTGGGTTCGAGACGTTCAAGCCGGGCACCGGGTGCGCACTCACTCGAGAGGTCGCCACACCGGTGGCCGTCTCGGCGCGATTGGGCGATGTGTCGATACGGCCGGGGTTCGCTACGGGGGGATTCGGGGACCTGTTCAACAATGACCGAGTGAGTTTCTACGACTTTGGGCCCACAGGCGCTGCCACCGCTCTCGCGGACCTCGACATCACGGGCTTCTCGGACAGCGGCCGTGTGAACACGCTCGCGTGGGTCGACGACCCTGGCAATCCACCGAAGCTCATCGGCCAGACCGGCAATGGACTTGTGAAGTTCGTCGCGGTGGGGAGCGGCATCGCCGGATCGGGCGGCCCCTTCACGGTCAATCCGGACAACGTGACGGGTCAGCCGCAGACCACGCGATGGGTGACCGTTCCGGCGCCCGGTGGGTTCCTCGTTGCCCTCGGAAGCGAGGCCCGGACCTTCCGGATCCCGGCGAATCAGCCGGTGCCGGTCGGGGCCGCGGCGGTGCCGGCGTATAGTCCCAGGAATCTGGAGTTCAACAACACGGACCGCTGCATGTTCGGGTTCCCAGGGATCGCTGCCGGCGCCTCGTACCAGGCCTACATGTTCAACAGCAGCCTGGAGATCACCTCGTCCTTCTCGAGCTTGTCGATTACGACGCTTGCCCAGGTCTACAGTTTCGCCACCTTCCCGGACGAGAACCGGACCTTTGCGTTTGGGCGCATCAATGGCGGCATGTTGACGGCGATGACCCTCGACATCGACCTTGATTGCCGGGTCACCCAGGTGGGAGCAGGGCTGAACCTCACTGCGGCCGGCACGCCTGGGCCTGGGCTCGAGCAATTGGAAGCGCGGGCAGCGTTCAAGATGCACTGAGGCCATTTCAGGGCACCGTTCCCTGCCACTGTCGAGAATGCACGCGGGGCCCGCCGATGTCTTGGCGGGCCCCGGGTGCTTGGAACTGGCGTCAGTGACTGCGTTGCGGTCGCATCAAGAGCAGAGCGACTACAGCATGCAGCGCGGCGGCCGGCCAGAGCAGCAGGCCGCGCACCCCGGCGACAGATCCCACGTACGCGAGCAAGACCGCGAGCCCCAGGTTGTACACCACCATTCCACGAAGTGCCTGCAGGGAGGCCTCGGGTGGCCCGTCTCCCGTCCAACAAGCGATGCTCAAAGCGATGAGCGCGACGCCGAATCCACGGGCGACGATGATTGCGGCCGCGGACAGGTCGGCGCCGAGGAGAAGGGTGGCCACGGCCGAGGGGGCCAGCACCAGGGCAAGCCCGGTGCCGGCCTCCACGACTACGGACACCTTGAGCACATTTGGCATGGTCAGTCGGTGGCCCTGACCACCGCGACCACCGCCTTGTGTTGCTCCTCGTTCGACATCTGCGAGGGTCCGATCTTGATGTGCAGCGTATCGATGACACCGGTAATCACCTGCGCACCAGCGGGGGCAACGGACATCGTGGACACCATCAGAACTGCCGCCGTGCCGAGGGCCAAAGTGGGGCGCATGCGGGCTCCAACTTCTGTCGGGGGGGGGAACTCAAGGAACGGCCTGACAGATATCTAGGTGGGGCTACCGGGAAAGCCAGCCCACCCCTGGGAAAGGGGGCGGCAGGTGACCGGGTGGGCGGCTAGGGGTCGACCGGCAGCCCGCTTGGTACCGAACTCGGCACGTCGGAGAGCCGCTGGATCACGGCGGGATCCGTCAGCGCGTTGAGGAAGGCGACGAGGTCGGCTACCTCCGCGTCGCTGAGATCGAGCTGGGTCATGAGGCGGGGA
>SPDF01000287.1 GCA_004525055.1 Gemmatimonadales bacterium
GGCGGGGGCCGCGCCCTGCTGTCGATCCTGACGAATCGCTTCCAGGGTGGCGTGGAATACGACGCCGGTCAGGGGGGACTCCACGCCCTGGTCGGCTTCACCACCCCGATCCGCCGTGGTGGCATCTTCGGCGGCGGCAGCTGGGTGCGAGTCGAGTGGAGCATCGGTTATTCGCTGCGGATGTCGATCCTGGCGCCGCTGGCCAGTCCGCTGGCCGGACGGACAAGGCCGCGGAAGGACCAGGTGGTCACAGCGCCCAGGGTATCCATCGACGAGCCCGACCTCGCGACCGCTCCCGCGCTCGAGGACGCCTTGGCAAACGTTCGTGCGGCGGCCATTCGCATCCAGCAGCTCACCGTCCCCTTCATCGATCCACCCGGCGCGGACCCCCGAGCGGCGATGGCCCCGACCATCGCCCAGATCCGGATGCCCGCACCCCGGCCGATCCCGTCCGGCGACAGCGGGCTCGCCGTCAACGCCGTCGTACGCTTCTATCACGCGGAACTGGCGCGTGCCTTTTCGATCGCGGCATCGGGCCAGGCGTTCGAAATTGGCGAATCGAGTGCCATGGGCGACTCGCTGGCGCAGTTGGCGCGCGCCGCCCTGTTGAAGCGCGCACTGTACCCGTTCAACCGGCTACTCGGGCAGTGGAAGCCGGACCAGACACTCGCCACCTTTGCCGCCTACGCCCGCGGCGACTTCACCCGCCAGCTTGCCGCCTCCTCCCTCCCCCAGGAGTTGCGGGCGCCGGCATTCTACGTGTTTCGGACGCTGCTCGACGCGGTCGATTCGGTGCGCGCGCGGGAGGCCTCGGCGTGGGGCGACAACCGGCTTCTCTGGCTGCCACTCCAGCTCGGCCTGCTTCCGGACGAGCACGATACGCAGCAGGAACTCGATTCCATCATCGAACAGGCGGTCGGACAGTCCTTTGTCCCGGGCAACCGGGTGTGGTACATCATCAACGAGGAATTCGAGACGGAGGCCCGGCAAAGCATCCTCGCCGCAATCAACTATCACGTCCTCTGGATCCACGATTTTAGCGGACGGAACGACATGGGCGATCCCGACCCGACATCGCTCAGGTACGTGGTGCACGCCTACCTGCGCGCCCTCACGGACGCGGTGCGCCGCTACGACATCCGGCGCACCATGCCGATGTACCTGATCTTCCTCGACCAACACTATTACGAGCGGAATGACGCCCGGGTCTGGCTGGACATTCTCGAGCGGCCACTCGACGTCGTGCCGCACTTCGCCAGGGGACATGAGGATTTCGAAGACAGTGTTCGCGCGGCGCAGGACGAACTGCGTGAGGCGGTGCGGCACTCCGTGCTGCTGCAGGCCGAGTCCCGCCAGTACGGGGAGAAGTGGCTCCGCAACCTGGTGAAGGTCCAGGTCAACGTCACCTTCCCGGCCGACCCGTCGTTCTGGGGCTCCGGCATCCTGCCGGTGATCGGATACCCCGATGACATCATGCGCGACCACCGGAAGATTCTGTTCTACGATCTCACCGAGGAGGATCCGTACCGCGGGAAGGCCATCTTCACCGGGGTCGGCATCGGCGAACACTACATCGGGGAGGCCTGGGAGGACCGTGCGCTCGAGCTGCAGGGACCCGCGGCGCTTCCGCTGAAGGAGGACGCGCGTCGGCTCCTGCTGAGCCAGGGCCTGACGGAAGAGCAGATCCCCTACCCCCTGCGCCCGCGCGCCTTCCCGTCGGACTACTGGGCGCGCGTCCAGGCGCAAGGCGAGACCACTCCCTCCGGGGACCAGCATGCGATGGAGCTCCACAACCTGACCGGCTACCAGTCCAAGCCGATCAATGTCGCACGGGCCACGCTCTACAACATTATGCCGCCGGGATCAGTGGTTAAGATCCCCGACTCGCTCTGGGGCAGTGCCCTGTATGCCGCGCTCCTGACCGGCAGCGCGTTCCGGGGGGTCCGCGTCCTCCTCGTGGCGCCATCGCTGGTCTCTGCACCGAGCCCGGGCTGGCCGCAGATGGCGGTTGCCCATGACCTCTTCGCCCGTCTAGTCGTCATTCAGCAGGAGCTGGGGCCGGAGCTCGAAGCTTCGGGCGGGATGCTGAAGACGGGCATCTACAATCCGGGCATCGGGGTGTTCGAGGTCGAGGCACGGTTCGGCGCTGCCTACCGGAACGGTCGACGCACTCCGTTCATGCGACGACTCTTCCCCATCTCCCCGACTGTGGAGTCCATGCTCACTCAGCTCGGTGAGGCTCCGCAGGATCCCGCGGTTGCGCGACTCGCCGAGCAGCTCTCGCCCAAGTTGCACATGAAAGCGAGCTTCTTCGCCACGCGCGAGGGCTGGGACTCGCTGGTCTCCAGGCCGGAGATGGCCGGAGTCTTCCAGGCCTACATGGCCCAGGCGGGCCGGAATGGGCTCACGCAGGGCATGAGCGTGGAAGAGCGCGCCGACCTCATTTCGGCATCGAGCCAGGCGCTGGTGGACGCCTTCAAGCGCAGCCTCACGCCGGAAGCCCGATCGCACGTAGCCTACTTCCTCATGGTGGGCTCGGCCAACATGAACTACCGATCGATGCTCATGGACGGGGAGGCTGCGGTGCTGGTGTCCGGGTGGTCGTCCGTCGTGGGGTTGATCGACTTCAGCCTGATCATGAGCCTCAGCGTCTGGGTGGACGACCTGGCGCTGCTCGACGACCTGCTGCCGCCTCCGTCCGGCTTCCAGCGGGGGGCCGCGCGGATGCTTCGGCCCGCGTTGTAGCGGAGGGCCCCCGGAGCATCAGAGCACCGGGGACAGGCTGAACGTCCACCGGAAGCCGAAGGCGTGATTGCCGGGACCGGTGTCCTGCGCCAGCGTGGGAATGCTGACCCAGAGCGGGACGTCAAACCGGACCTCGAACGGCGCCTGGCCCACCTGCATCCGGAGGCGAAGGCCGAGACCAGCGTCCGCCGCCGCCTGGATCGTGTTCGCCCCGGCGGTATCGAGGTCGCCATCGGCCAGCACGCCGTCGACGAAGGCGGCCGCCGACACGCCGTGCACCATGCCCCACCCGGACCGGAGCAGACTGCGCTCGACCTCGACGTTGAGGCCATAGACCTGAC
>SPDF01000229.1 GCA_004525055.1 Gemmatimonadales bacterium
ACCCCCTCGGCCACAGTGCGGACGATGACGCCACCGGCGTCTTCCGGGAGCGCCTTGCGCACCATTTCGCGGAGCTTGGAGCGGGCCTCCCGGCTCTCGATCTTGCGGCTCACGCCCACGCGCGAGGCGAAGGGCATGTAGACGAGGAAGCGGCCGGGGAGGGATATCTGGGCGGTCACCCGGGAGCCCTTGGTGCTGATCGGCTCCTTGGTCACCTGCACCAGGATGGTCTGCCCCTTCTTGAGGAGCTCCGAAATGTCGGGGACCGCCTGACGATGGTCCACCTCGCGCTGGCGGGGCGCTGCCTTGTCTCGACCGTTGCCGGCGGCGGCCTCCGAGCCATCGATGTCGGGGACATCAGCGACATTTTCATCACGTTCGTCGGGGTCGTCATCCTCCTCGGGCTCGAGGAGGTCGGAGGCATGCAGGAACGCCGACTTTTCCAGGCCGATGTCTACAAAGGCGGCCTGGATGCCGGGGAGGACCGCGTCAACGCGGCCGAGATAGATGTCGCCGAGGGAACGGCGCTGATCAGGACGATCGTAGAGGAGCTCTACGAGTCGATCGTCCTCGATGATGGCCACGCGGGTCTCCCGCCGGCCTCCATTGATAAGAATTTCGCGCTTCACGCGAGGAAACCTCGATCGGTTGCAATGCCGCGGCCGGGCCCAGCAGGACCCAGTCGAGCGCGACACCGATCAGTACGAGGGAATCCCACAGCGCCGACCATCCCTCAACCCAGCCAGCCCGGACGGCCCGCAGGCCCGCCCCGGATTGGAAGGTGAGGATCGGACTGAGGTGGGACAAGACAGAGGGCGGGAACCCCGCCAGCAGAGAATCTGAACGACGAAAATGCACTTCCGGCCTGCCTCTTCCCGAACGCCCCACCGGACCGACCGGGAGTGGGCGTTCGTGGGACGGGGCAAGACCGGACAACCGAGAAATCAGAGCAAGCACAGTCGCCCCCCAGGCTCGGACCCGGGAGGCGAAAAAGGCATCAAAAGGAGTAGGTGAATCAGACTTCATGTTACAATCATAGGACATGGCCCCGATTGGGGCAATAGAGCGCCGGGGGCTAGGCTTCGAGCGACGCCAAGATGTTCCTGGCAATGACGATACGCTGGATTTCACTGGTCCCTTCCCCGATCTCGCAGACCTTGGCGTCGCGCATCATCCGCTCCACCGGATAGTCGGTGGTATAGCCGTAGCCGCCGAAAACCTGGACCGCCTTGGTGGTGACCCGCATGGCCAGTTCGGAGCAGTAGAGTTTGGCCATGGCCGCCTCCTGCTTAAACGGCTTGCCGTTCTGCTTCAGCCAGGCGGCGTGGTAGAGCAGGTGGGTACCGGCCTGGATCTCGGTGGCCATATCGGCCAGTTGGAAGCTGATCCCCTGGAAGTTCGCGATGGCCTGCCCGAATTGCTTCCGGACCGAGGCGTAGCGGAGCGCCTCCCCATAGGCCCCCTCCGCGATGCCCAACGACACCGCCGCGATACCGATCCTGCCGGCGTCGAGCGTCTTGAGGAAGTTGACAAAACCCTCCCCGACCGTGCCGAGCACATTCTCCTTCGGGACAATCGCGTCCTCGAGAATGAGCTCGCGGGTGTCGGACGAACGCCACCCCATCTTGTCTTCCTTCTTGCCCGCCCGCAGCCCCTTGGTCTTCGGCAACTCCTCCGCGTGCCCCACGCCGAGGGTGCGGCACCGATCCAAATCCACCGAATCCTTGGTGACGATGAAGCTCGTGATGCCCCGATGGCCGGGACCCGGTGAGGTCCGGGCCGTCACCGAGAAGATCTCGCCGACACCGGCGTGGGTGATGAAGACCTTCGAACCGTTCAGCACATAGTGGTCGCCCTTGTCCACCGCCGTGGTGGCGGTGCCGCCGGCATCGCTCCCGGCACCGGGCTCGGTCAGACCGAAGCCGCCGAGGACCTTTCCGGAGGCGAGCAATGGAACGTATCGCTCGCGCTGGGCCTGGGTCCCGAAATCGACGATCGGGGAGGTGCCGAGATTGGTGTGGGCGCTGACGGTAAGGGCGTGGCTGGCGTCGACCTTGGCGAGTTCATGCAGGACGATGTAGTAGGAGAGCTGGTCCATCCCAGCCCCGCCGAGCTCTTCCGGCCAGGGCACACCCAGGAGGCCCAACGGCCCCATCTTGGCAACGTTGTCCCAGAGGAATTCGGACGTGCGGTCGAGGTCCTTAGCGACGGGGGCGACTTCGGTCCGCGCGAACTCGCGGACCATCTCGCGCACCTGAAGGTGCTCTTCGCCAAAGTAGAACGGGAGGTCCATGGGCCGTCCAGGCAGGGGGAATGAAGGATGTAATGTATCACCGGAGGCGCAACGTTTCACCCTGTCCCCTTCGGTCATTGCGAGGAGGTCCTGCGAAGGGCCGACGAAGCAATCTCGACCCAGATTGCTTCGGCCACGATGTGGCCTCGCAATGACAGAAGGGTGAGGCGTGACATTACATTACACTCTGCGCCTGCGGGCGCTCCCCCGTCACCGCACGTCAGGAGTCTCGATGTCGGCAGGTTTCCACCAGCCGTTCCGTCGCGCAACCCGCCTGGCTTTCCCCAGCCTGGTCGCAGTTGTAATCGGCTGCAGCAGCGATGCATCCGGGCCCTCCGCTCCGCCGGCCAACCTGACGCTGGCCGTGATCGACAGTGGGTACGACTTCCCGATCCAGGTCATCGCGCCACCCGGCGACACCAGCCGCCTCATGGTGCTGGAACGGGGTGGCCGCGTCGTCCTCCGCAAGAACGGGGTGCGGCTCGATTCCGCGTACGTCAATCTCACTGGGTTGACCGGAGTCCCCGGCGTCGCGCGCGAATACGGCGTGCTCAGCATCGCCTTTCATCCGCAGTACGCCACCAATCGACGCCTCTTCGCGTACCTGCTCGACCAGAATGAGGACACGAAGCTCATTGAGCTGACCGC
The DNA here is from genome assembly GCA_004525055.1 of Gemmatimonadales bacterium. Taxonomy (GTDB): domain Bacteria; phylum Gemmatimonadota; class Gemmatimonadetes; order Gemmatimonadales; family GWC2-71-9; genus SPDF01. Next base: position 2,942 of record SPDF01000229.1, read on the forward strand.
TACCGCGGACTTCGATCACGCGAGCGCCGTGCCAGTGCGGACGATTCTGCAGTTTTCCCAACCGAGCTACGCGATTCACTACGGCGGCACGGTGGCGTTCGGGAAGGATGGGCTCTTGTACCTGGCCACCGGCGACGGCGAGACCGGTGCCGTCCCCACCAGCCCGGCGCAGGACAGCACGTCGCTCCTCGGCAAGATGCTGCGCGTCGACGTCGATGGCGGAGCACCCTACGCCGTTCCCGCGAGCAACCCCTTCGTGGGGCGACCGGGCTGGCGTGGCGAGATCTACCACCTCGGCCTCCGAAACCCGTTCCGCTGGAGTGTGGACCGGGAGACGGGCGACTTCTGGTGGGGTGACGTCGGCGAAGACAGCTGGGAGGAGGTCGACTTCGCGGCGGCCGGCGTGGGCGGGCTGAACTTCGGCTGGCCCTACCGGGAAGGGAACGCCTGCTGGATACCGGCGACGGGGTGCCCCTCGGTCGGGTTGACCGCGCCCGCGTATGAATACGCCCACAGCGAAGGGTGCTCGGTGATCGGTGGCGTCGTGTATCGGGGTTCCGCGCTCCCGGGCCGGAAAGGCACCTACCTCTTCGGCGACTTCTGTCGCAACACCTTCCGCAGCCTGACCCGGTCCGCGACGGGCACGATCAGCGACGTGACGGTCTGGGCACCGGCGATTCCGGCGGACAACGTGGCGGGATTCGGGGAAGA
>SPDF01000248.1 GCA_004525055.1 Gemmatimonadales bacterium
GGGATCGTTCCCCCCTCTTTCGTTGCCCTTCCCCGCCCGCCTCCAGCCCGGGGCTGCATGACACCTCTTGATCTCGCCGTCATCGTCGCGTACTTCGCGCTCACCCTGGGCGCGGGGCTCTGGGTCTCCCGCTCCCAATCCACTGCCGGCGACTATTTCCTCGGCGCGCGCAACCTCCCCGCATGGGCCATCCTCTTTTCCATCGTCGCGACCGAAACCTCGGCCATCACCGTCATCTCGGTGCCCGGCCTGGGTGCGCGCGGCGACCTCACCTTTCTCCAGCTCACCTTGGGCTACCTGGTCGGCAGAATCGGCGTGGCGCTCTGGCTCCTCCCCGGCTACTTCCGCGGCGACCAAGAGACGGCCTACCAGCGGATCGAGAGCCGGTTCGGCCCCACGAGCCGCCGGCTCGTGTCGGTCGTCTTCCTTCTCACCCGACTCCTGGGTGACGGGGTCCGAATCTTTGCGGGCTCCATTCCACTCGCGCTCTTGACCGGCTGGTCCGTGCCCACCGCCATCGTGGCGATGGGCACCGTCACCCTCGTCTATACGCTGTTCGGCGGCCTGAAGGCGGTGGTCTGGTCGGATGTCATCCAACTTGCGGTGTACGTGACCGGGGGAATGGCCGCACTCGGCATCGCATGGCATCTCGCGGGGGGCGCGGACCAGGCGCTGGCGGCCGCCGCCGCTGCGGGCAAGCTCCGAATCTTCAATCCGGTCATCAGCTTCACCCAGACGTACACCCTGCTCGGTGGATTGATCGGTGGGGCGCTGCTCTCGGCCGCGTCGCACGGAACTGACCAGCTCATCGTGCAGCGGCTGCTGGCCACGCGATCCCTGCGGGACGCGCGGATCGCGGTGATCGGCTCCGGCTTCGCGGTCATCCTCCAGTTCGCGCTCTTTCTCCTCATCGGTTCGGCCATCTGGGCGGCAGGATTGGCCCCCGACGATATGCCGGCCGACCAGATCTTCTCGCGTTTCATCCTCGACAAGCTTCCCACCGGGCTGGCGGGGCTGATGGTGGCGGGGATCCTGGCCGCGGCGATGAGCACCATCAGCTCGTCAATCAACGCGCTCGCCAGCTCGGTGACCCACGATCTCTACTCGTCGTGGACGGGGGTGAAGGACCCGGTCCGACTGCTTCGGCTCGGCCGGATCTTCTCCGCGGCCTGGGGAGTCGCGCTGATCGGCGCCGCACTCTTCTTTGACCAGCTCTCGCGCGCGGGCGACACGCCGGTGGTGGTGTTGGCGCTCTCGATCGCGTCGATCACCTACGGCGCGCTCCTCGGCACCTACGTGCTGGGCGCCCGGGTGACGCGATCCCGCGGCCGCGACGTCGTCGGCGCCGTGCTGCTGTCGGTCACGGTCATGCTCTTCGTCGTCTTTTCGGCAAAGCTCGCGGGGTATCCCGGGTTCGAGTGGCTGGCGCCAGTGGGCCGGCTGGCCTGGCCGTGGTACGTTCCAGCAGGCACCGCACTGACCATTCTGTCGGGCTGGTTCTTCAGCACCCTCCCCCATGCGGAGAGCAGGCGATGACCGCTCCATTGATCGGCGTCGATGTCGGCGGCTCCAAGACCGCCGTGTCGGTGGGCGACCCCACCAACATTCGCGGCCGAGCCCTCGGGCCCGGTGCGGCCATCCGACCCGGTCGCGCCATCGCTTCGGCGGCCACCATCGCCGAGACGGTGCGCAAGGCGCTTGCGGCGGCGGGAGAAAGGCGCGGGTCCATCCTGGTGGTGGGCGCGGCCGGTGCCGGACGGGTGTCGGAGCAGATGGAACTGGAGCAGGCACTCCGCACCGAGGCTCTCGCAGACCGGGTGAAGGTGACCACCGACGTCGACATTGCCCTCACCGCCGCATTCGGCGACGGGCCAGGGATTGTCGTCGTGGCGGGCACGGGAAGTGTGGTGCTGGGCCGGGATCCGGAGGGACGGAGACTGCGGCTCGGCGGCTATGGATGGCAGATGGGCGACGAGGGGAGTGGGTACGCGATCGGGCGTGCCGCGCTCGGCGCAGTCAGCCGTGCGCACGACGGGCGGAGTCCGGAAACGGCGCTCACACCAGTCCTGATGGAGGTCACCCGGAGCCTCGACTTCGACGCGCTGGTGCGTTGGGCGGCGGCGGCGGGTCCCGCTGAAGTGGCCGCCCTCGCGCCACAGGTGCTGCACACGGCCGAACGGGACGACGCGGTGGCCCAGGGGATTGCGGACTACGCGGCGCGGGAGTTGAGCGCGCTCGTGCTGCGGCTCGCGGATGAGTTTCCAACCGGGGAACGAATCGGCGTGGCGCTGATGGGAGGGATGCTGGCGGAGGAACGCTCGCTCAGGAGCGCAGTCCTGGAAAGACTGGGGACTGAATCCACATTACGGCCCCTGGCCACCATCGTGGACGCGACGGTGGGCGCGCTGGTGCAGGCGGCAAAGCTGTAGGGGCGCAAGGCCTTGCGCCCCTCCCTACATTTCGCCGCTACTGCCCTGCCGCGTCGCGCTCCGCGTCATCCTTGATCCGCAACCGGCTGTGTCGCATGCTGTACAGGAAATAGACGACCAACCCCACCAACAGCCAGATCCCGAACCGCTCCCAGGTCACCCTGGGCAACTGGAACATCAGGTACACGCACGCCACGATGGAGATCATCGGCGTCAGCGGTACGAGGGGCACCCGGAAGGGGCGCACCCGGTCGGGCTCTTTGTAGCGCAGGACAATCACGCCGAGCGATACCAACACGAAGGCAAACAGCGTCCCGATATTGGTCAGGTCCACCACCTCCGCAATGTTGGCAAACGCCGCGAAGGTGCCCACGAAGAGACCGGTCAGGATGGTCCCGACGTACGGGGTCTTGTACTTGGGGTGGACCTTGGCGAGGACCGGCGGGAGCAGCCCATCGCGGGCCATCGACATGAAGATGCGCGGCTGGCCGAGTTGGAACACCAGCAGCACGCTGAACATTGCGATCACGGCACCGAGAGAGATGATGAATCGTGAGGCGTTGATCAGTCGCGGCGGTCCGTCGGCGAAGGCCAGCGCGGTGATCATCGGCTCCGCGGTACCGAGCTGCTGCCAGGGGGCGATGCCGGTCATGACCGCCGAGATGGCGATATAGAGCACAGTACAGATCATCAGGCTCATGATAATCCCGAACGGCATGTCCCTGCCGGGATCCTTCGCCTCCTCCGCGGCGGTCGACACCGCGTCGAAGCCGATGTAGCTGAAGAAGATGATGGCCGCGCCGGCGCCGATGCCCGAGATGCCATTCGGGGCGAAGCCGCCGGTGGCGGGGTTGGTCCAGTTGTCGGGCTTGAGGAGGGTGAGGCCCACCGCGATGAAGAAGAGGATGATCCCGATCTTCAGGAGGACCATCACGTTGTTCGAGTTAGCCGACTCCTTGATGCCGTACACCAGCAGGATCGTGATCAGCATGACGGAGATGAACGCGGGCACGTTGGCAATCAGCGGAAATCCGAAGACTTCCGGCGCGCCGGAA
>SPDF01000032.1 GCA_004525055.1 Gemmatimonadales bacterium
ACGTCTTCGGTCTTCTCGGTGCGGGCGTGCTGGAGCTCGCTGATGTGCAGCAGCCCCTCGACGCCAGGTAGGATCTCGATGAAGGCGCCGAACGCCGTGGTGCTCTTGACCGGGCCCTCGTAGATCTTGCCGACCTCGGGCTCGGTGCAGATGGCGGTGACCATTTCCCGCGCCTTCTCGCCCGCCTCACCGCCGACGGCGGCGATGGTGACGAGACCAGAGTCCTCGACGCTGACCTTGGCGCCGGTGGCGTCCTGGATGCCACGAATGGTCTTGCCCTTCGGGCCGATGAGGTCGCCGATCTTGTCCGGCTTGATCTGCAGCGTGAAGATCCGCGGCGCCCACGGCGACATTTCCGGCCGGTGGGTATCGAGCGCCTTGGCCATTTCGCCGAGAATATGCAGGCGGCCGATCCGGGCCTTGTCGAGCGCCTCTTCCATGATCTTCATGTCGAGGCCCTGGATCTTGATGTCCATCTGGATCGAGGTGATGCCGTCCGTCGTGCCGGCGATCTTGAAGTCCATGTCGCCGAGATGATCCTCGGAGCCGAGAATGTCGGTCAGGATGGCGACCTTCTTCCCTTCCTTGATCATCCCCATCGCCACACCGGCACAGGCCGCCTTGATCGGCACGCCGGCGTCCATGAGCGACAATGAGCCGCCGCACACCGAGGCCATCGACGACGAGCCGTTCGACTCGAGCACTTCCGAGACGATGCGGATCGTGTAGGGGAACGCCTCGTACGCCGGCAGCAGCGACTGGAGCGCCCGCTCGGCGAGGGTGCCATGACCGATTTCGCGGCGGCTGGTGCCGCGGATCATCTTGACTTCACCGGTGCAATACGGCGGGAAGTTGTAGTGCAGCATGAACGACTTGGTCGTTTCGCGCGGCACGTCGATGTTGTCGACCCGCTGCTCGTCGTCCGCGGTGCCGAGGGTGGTGGCCACCAGCGCCTGCGTCTGGCCGCGGGTGAACAGCGCGGAACCGTGCGCGCGGGGCAACAGGCTGGTCTCGATGGTGATCGGCCGAACGGTGTCGGGGTCGCGCCCGTCCACCCGCTCGCCCTTGTCGAGCACCTGGGCCCGCATGACGCGGTATTCGACTTCCTCGATCTCGTTGCCGATGCTCCGGCCGGCGTCGGGGAACTCGGTCGCCAGCTGCTCGATCGCGGCCGACTTGACCTTGGCGACGCTCTCGGCGCGGCCGGCCTTGTCCTTCGCGTTGATGGCCTTGGCCATCGGCTTCTCAAGCAGCTCGGTGACGCGCTTGGTGAGCGCCTCGTCGCGCTCGGCCTTCTTCCATTCCATCTTCGGCTTCGCCGCCTTGGCGATGATCTTCTTCGCGTGCCCGACCAGCTCCTTGATCCCCTTCTGCCCGATCTTGAGGGCACTGAGGACGTCCTTCTCGGAGATCTCGTGCGCCCCGCCCTCGACCATCACGATCGAGTCGGCCGAGCCGGTGATGAAGAGGTCCAGCGCCGAGAACTCGAGCTGCTGGAAGGTCGGGTTGAGGATCCAGTTGCCCTCGACCTGGCCGACCCGCACCGCCGCAAGCGGACCGTCCCACGGAATCTGTGAGATGCTCAGTGCCGTTGAGGCGGCCAGCACGCCGAGCACATCGGCGTCGTTTTCCTGGTCGGCCGAGATGACGGTCACGAATACCTGGATCTCGTTCTTGAAGCCCTCGGGAAAGAGCGGCCGGATGGACCGGTCGATGCCACGGGCGGCAAGGATTTCCTTGTCCGACGGGCGGCCTTCACGCTTGAGGAACCCACCCGGGATCTTGCCCGCAGCGTAGGTCTTCTCGCGGTACTCGACCGTCAGGGGGAAGAACGGGAGGTGGGAGATGTTCTTGGAGACGGTCACGGCCGCCAGAACCATCGTGTCGCCAAAACGTACCAGGCACGAGCCGGCCGCCTGCTTCGCCATCTTCCCGGTCTCGATCGTGAGGGTCCGGCCGGCGAACTCAGTTTCAATCCGATGCACAGTCACAACCTTTTCTTCTCAGAGCACGCAATGCGAAGAGGGCGTCCCGTCGTGCTCGGTCGGGACGCCCTCGCCCACGGGCTTCAGTTAGTGGCGGAGACCGAGTTGCTCGATGAGCGCTCGGTATGTCGGCAGGTCGATGCGCTTCAAGTACGTGAGCAAGCGTCGCCGGGTACCGACCATCTTCAGGAGCCCTCGGCGACCATGATGGTCCTTCGAGTGGGTCCGGAAGTGGTCGGTGAGCGAGTTGATCCGCTCAGTGAGCATGGCCACCTGCAGGGGAGCGGACCCGGTGTCCGTCTCATGGAGGCGATGCTTTTCGGTGACGGCCTGCTTGTCGAAGCTCATTCTGTCGATTTCCGTTGGGTGCCCGCTCGGGCAACGTCGATGATTTTGCGATTCTTTCAAGCACAGAAAAATAACCCGCTAGTTGTGGTGTGACAAGGGGTTGGCCCACCTTCCCACGCCAGCCGCCGGTCCCGCCATCTCGACGGACGCAGCTCACAACACCTTTGTGCACAACATCTTAGCCGAGGTTCAGGAATATCCGGCTCAGGTCGTTCCAGAACGCGAAGAGCATCAGCGCCATCACCAACACCAGCCCCACCACCGTGAGCCGCTCCCGGAGCTTGAGCGAGAGGGGGCGCCGGAGAATCCCCTCGGCCAGCAGGAAGAGGAACTGCCCGCCATCCAGGATCGGGATCGGCAGCAGGTTCAGGACGGCGAGATTGATGGAGATGATGCCGAGGAACCCGAAAAAGACCCCGAGCCCTGCCTCGGCCGATGCCGCGGCCATCTGTCCGATCGCGATGGGGCCGCCGATGTTCCGTCCGGACACCCGACCGGTCAGCATGCCCCGAACCGAGCGCACCACCGTCGTGGAGGCGTTGAGGGTGGCATCGAACCCCTCCCCGATCGCCTCCAGGAACGTCAGCGGCTCATACACGACCTGGCCGCGGCTGCCGACCCCGATCATGCCGACGGTCCGCTCCGACCCATCGGCGTCACTGACGACTCTGGAGGCCGGGACGACCGTCAACACCACCTGGTCGTCTCCCCGCGCCACCTGCACGGCGACGGAGTCGCCGTTGCGAGCCTCGATGAGCGCCGTCAGGTCCCACCACTGCGGCACGGCAATTCCGTCGACCGTCAGGATCAGATCCCCCGGCCGGAAGCCGGCTTGACTCGCGGGGCCGCCCGGAGTGACGGTGCCAATCAAGGGGGGCCGCCATGAGGCAATCGACTGCGCGGCCGTGGCTCGCTCTTCGACGGCATCGGGGTGCACCGCCAGGAGGATTTCCGGCTTGCCTGCCACGGCGATGGTGATCGTGTCGGCCGGACCATTCATGATGCCGTCGATCACCTCGCCCCAGTTGTGCACGGGTGTGCCATTGACCGCGAGGATGCTGTCCCCGGGCGCCAACTGAGCCAGGGGCGCCAGTGCCGGCACGAAGGCAGTCGTATCCACCTGCCCGACGCGCGTCTCGGGATCGAAGGCCCGGCCATTCTGGATGGCCAGCCCGCTGAACACCGCCCAGGCGAAAAGCGCGTTCATGGTCACGCCGGCGAGGATGATGATCATCCGCTTCCACACCGGCTTCGCCTCGAAATACATATCGGGCGGCACGATCACGTCCGGCGTCCCGCCCTCCAGCGCACTGCTGGTGGCCTCCTCCTCGGCGGTGGCCATCTTCACGTACCCGCCCAGTGGCAGCCAGCAGATGGCGTACTCGGTCTCGCGCCACTTGAACGAGAGCCCGGGGATCGGAGTGCCGATGCCCAGCGCAAACCGATGCACCCACACCCCCGCCCACTTCGCGGCCAGGAAATGCCCCGCTTCGTGGACGAAGACCAGGATACCGAGGACGACCAGCAGGGACAGGGTGGTCTGCAGTGCGATCACGTCATCTCCTCAAGAGCTCGGGCCCGGGCCCAGCGGTCCGCAGCTCGCACCGCCTCCAGCGAGGTCGCCGGCTGCACGGTGTGGGCATCGAGGGCCGCCCGGATGATGTCTGAAATGCGGCCGAACGGGATGCGCCGCTCGAGGAACGCGGCGACGGCTACTTCATTGGCGGCGTTGAAGACCGCCGGCGCCGTGCCACCGGCACGGCCCGCGTCCACGCCAGCATCGAATGTGCGAAAGACGTCGCGGCGCACCGGCTCGAAGGTCAGCGGCCCGGCGGAGACCGGGTCGAACCGCGGCACGCCGGTGTCCGGCAACCGACGTGGATGCGTCAGGGCGTACAGAATCGGCAATTCCATCGTGGGAAACCCCAATTGGGCCAGCACGCTCCCGTCACCGAACTCCACGAAGGCGTGCACGATGCTCTGTGGGTGCACCACGACCTCGATCTGGTCGTAGGGAAGCCCGTAGAGGAAGTGCGCCTCGATCACCTCGAGCGCCTTGTTGGCGAGCGTGGCACTGTCGACGGTGATCTTGCTTCCCATGGTCCAAGTGGGGTGACGGAGCGCTTCTTCGACCGTCGCCCCCCGGACCTGCTCGGCGGACCACTCGCGGAACGGGCCGCCCGATGCCGTGAGAATCAGCCGCTCGAGATCACCGCTCTGCGCGGACAGGCACTGCAACACCGCGCTGTGCTCGCTGTCCACCGGGATCAGTTCGCCACCGCCGGATCGCGCAGCATCGAGGACCAACTCCCCGGCCATGACCAGCGACTCCTTGTTGGCCAGCGCCACCCGCTTGCCGGCGCGGAGCGCGGCGAGCGTCGCGTCGAGCCCAGCGGCACCGACAACCGCATTGACCACGATGTCGACGCCAGGATGCGTCGCCGCCTCGACGAGCACGGCAGGGGCGGAGTCCGCGAGCCCCACGAGCTCGGGGCTCCACGCGAGACGCTGCGATTCAAGCAGGGAGGCATTGCGACCACCGGTGAGCGCGACGACACGGAAGTGTTCGCGCTGCCGGGCGAGGACCGCCAGCGTACTCCGGCCGATGGAGCCGGTCGAGCCCAACACCGCCACCCCACGCATCAGACGACGCCGAGCAGGCGAAACAGGAGCGCCGCGACGGGAAGCACGAAGATCAGCGAATCGAAACGGTCGAGGACGCCGCCATGCCCTGGGATCAGGTTGCTGGAGTCCTTGACGCCAGCTTCCCGCTTGAGGAGCGACTCGGCCAGATCACCCACCTGCCCTACCACGCCGAGCAGCAACCCGATACCGGCGGCCGTGGCGATGCCCAGGTCGACGCCTGCGGGCCGAAGCGCGAGCGGCACCAGCAGCGCCCCGGCAACCATGGCGCCGATCAGGCCGGCGATGCCGCCGGAGCGCGTTTTCCCGGGGCTAATGGTCGGCGCCATCTTCGGCCCCCCGAAGGCCCGACCTCCCGACATCGCCGCGGAGTCGCCGACCCAGGTGACGACCAGCGGGAAGAAGACGAGTGCCGTTCCGGCCCACGACCGCAGACCGAACGACGAGTGCCGCAACACCAGGAGGAACGCAGGGAGGGCCGCCGCGTACAGCGGACCGATCAGGGTGACCGCCACCGCGCCGAGGGGATGCGCATCGGGCGAGCGACGCATCGTTGCCCAGGTAAGCACCGCAAGAATCCAGACCGCGAGGACGTACGGCCACCACTCGGCGATGGCCACCAACACATCGGGGCGGCTGAGGGCGAGCCAGGTGAGTGGCGCGGCCAGGGCGGCGGCGGCTAGGCCGAGCCCCGGCGAGGGATGCACGCCGCGTTGCCGGGCGAAGTTGAATAGTTCCCGCGTGCCGAGGATCCCGGCCGCGGTCAGGAGCGCCACCAGGACCCACCCACCGAACCAGACGATACCCAGCGCGGCGGGGATCGCGACCACGGCGAACGCAATCCGCGCCTGCATGTTGCGATCCATCAGGTCGGTACGCGTCCGAACCGGCGGTCGCGACGCTGGAACTCAGCGACGGCCTCGAAGAAATCGTGGCGGGTAAAGTCGGGCCAGAGCACCGGCGTGACGAACAGCTCGGCGTAGGCGAGTTGCCAGAGGAGGAAGTTGGAGAGGCGGAGTTCGCCCGAGGTCCGGATGAGGAGATCGGGATCAGGCCAGCCGGCCGTGTAGAGGCGACGTGCCATGGCGGCCTCGTCCACCTCGGCGGGCACCATGCGGCCGGCGGCGACATCTTCGGCGATCATCCGGGCTGCGCGGGTCAACTCCGCGCGGGACCCGTAGGAGACGCAGATATTGAGCGCCAACTCGGTACCCCCGGCAGTGGCGCGGATCACGTCGTCGACCGCGGCGCGCGCGCTCGGCACGAGCCGATCGAGGTCGCCGAGGAAGCGGACCGAGACTCCCCGACTGATGAGTTCTTCGCACTCCCGGGCGATGTACTCCTCGAGCAGCGCCATGAGCGCGTCGATTTCTTCGGGAGGCCGCTGCCAGTTTTCCTGGGAGAACGCGAAGAGGGTGAGCACCTTGACGCCGGCGCTCCGCGCGCCCTCGACCGCCTCACGCACCGCCTGCATGCCGGCCTGGTGTCCTGCGGGGCGCGGCAGCGCGCGCGCCTGCGCCCACCGGCCGTTCCCGTCCATGATGATGGCGACATGGGCGGGGGCCGCACCCTGCTGGAGTATCGAATCGAGCAGCGGATCGCTCATCCTGTCACACTTCCATGATTTCCGCTTCTTTGGACTTGATCACTTCGTCCACGAGCTTGACGTGTTCGTCCGTGATTTTCTGGACGTCCTTCTCGCCGCGCGTCTTATCATCTTCGGAGATGTGCTCGAGCTTCTTGATCTTGCCGAGGGTCTCGGTGCGGGCGTGGCGGATGGCGATGCGTCCCTCCTCCGCGAGCTTGTGCACCACCCTGACCAGTTCCTTGCGCCGCTCCTCGGTGAGCGCCGGCAGCGGCACCCGGATGAGGTTGCCCTGCGAGGCGGGGTTGAGGCCGAGGTCGCCGTCACGAATGGCCTTCTCGATGACCGGTGCCAGCGTCTTGTCGAATGGCTGCACCGTGAGCATGCGGGGCTCAGGCGCGGCGACCATCGCCACTTGGTTGAGCGGGACGCTGGACCCGTAGGCGTCGACGCGGATGGTGTCGAGCAGGGCGGTGGTCGCCTTGCCGCTGCGGATGCCGGTCAGCTCGCGCCTGGTGCTGTCCACCGCCTTGCTCATCAACTCGCGGCATTGCTTGAGAAGCTCTGGAATAGTGCTCATCGGACGATGGTCCCGACCCGCTCGCCCCGCAGGATTCGCGCGATGGCACCGGGTTCGTTGATGTTGAAGACATTGATCGGAAGCTTGTTGGCCTTGCAGAGCCCGAACGCGTTGGCATCCATGACCGCGTAGCCCTTGACGATCGCTTCCTGGAACGTGAGCTCCGGAATGAAGGTGGCGGACGCATCGGTTCGAGGATCCGCCGTATAGACGCCGTCCACGTTGGTGGCCTTGAGGATGACGTCGGCCTCCACCTCCAGCGCCCGGAGCACCGCGGCGGTGTCGGTGGAGAAGAAGGGATTGCCGGTCCCGCCCGCAAAGATGACGAGGCGGCCCTTTTCGAGGTGCCGTTGCGCCCGCCGCCGGATGTACGGTTCGGCGAGCGACTCCATCCGGATGGCGGTCATCACGCGGGTGTGCACGCCGAGTTTCTCGAGGACGTCCTGCATGGCCAGCGCGTTGATGACCGTAGCCAGCATCCCCATATAGTCGGCATTGACCCGGTCGAGCCCATCACGGCTCGCGGCGGTGCCGCGGATGATGTTGCCACCGCCGACGACGAGGCTGAGCTGCACCCCCATCGCGTGCACCGTCTTGATCTGGTCGGCCAGAGTCTCGACGACCTTGAAGTCCACGCCCACGCCCTTCTCACCGGCGAGGGCTTCGCCAGACACCTTGAGCAGGGCGCGCGGGTAGGCCAGCGCCATCATTCTTCCCCGATCTTGAACCGGGCGAACCGACGGACCACCACGGCTTCGCCGAGTTGACCCGAGACCGCCTGGACCAGCTCACCGATCGTCTGGCTGTCATCCTTCACGAACGGCTGCTCGAGCAGGGTCCGCTCCGCCACGAACTTCTTGATCTTGCCGTCCACAATCTTGCCGCGGATCGCCTCCGGCTTGCCCTCCTCGGCCACCTGCTGCTCGGCGATCCGGCGCTCGCGCGCGATGAGCTCGGGATCGATGTCCGCGGCGTTGACCGCGAGGGGGTCCGCCGAGGCGATGTGCAACGCGATGTCGCGGGCCAGCTGGCCGAACGCCTCGGTGCGCGCCACGAAGTCCGTCTCGCTGTTCAGCTCGACCAGGACGCCCACCTGCCCGTTGTGGTGCATGTAGTTGACCACGAGCCCCTGGCTGGCGCTCCGGCCGGCCCGCTTCTCTGCCTTCGCGATGCCCTTGGCACGGAGCAGCTCGCCGGCCTTCTCCATGTCGCCATCGGCCTCCTCGAGCGCCTTCTTGCAATCCATCATGCCCGCGCCGGTCCGGGCGCGGAGCTCGCCGACGTCCTTCGCAGCGATCGTCTTCTTCTTCGTCGTCATTGTCATATACTCACAGAGAATGTTGGATAGTGAAACCGCCGCCCAAGCCTGTGGAAGGCCGGGGGCGGCGGCACGCAGGATCCCGCAGGGGCCGGACTAGGCGTCCGACTCAGCCGCGGCAGCCGGGGCAGCCGCCTCGGCCCCGCCCGTCTCCGCCGTCTCCACCGCCTCCGCCGGCTCCGCCGGCTCGGACTCGCCCTTCAGTCGGGCGGCAATGGCCTCGGGCTTCGGCCGGCGCTTGCGACGGGCCCGGCGCTTCTTCCGGTCCGCATCGGCATCGCCCTCGGTGCCCGAGTCCGTGCTGTAGGTCTCGGCGTCCTGATCGTCGCCCGCATCCCGGGACGGCATCTGGGCGCGGGCTTCGGCGATCGTCTCGGCCAGCGCGTGCGTGATCAGGGCGACGGCACGGATCGCGTCGTCATTGCCCGGGATCGGCACGGTGATCACGTCGGGGTCGGCGTTGGTGTCCACAATGGCCACTACCGGAATGCCAAGCTTGTTTGCCTCGGCAACCGCGATCTTTTCCTTCTTGGCGTCCACCACGAATAGCGCGCCCGGCAGCCGCTTCATGTTCTTGATGCCCTCGAGGTTGCGCGACAGCTTCACGCGCTCCCGATCGAAGAGCAGTTTTTCCTTCTTGGTGTAGCTCTCGAAGTCGCCTTCCTGCGCCCCCTGCTCGAGGTCGAGCAGCCGGCGAATCTGCTTCTTGACCGTCTGGAAGTTGGTGAGCATGCCGCCCAGCCACCGCTCCGTGACGTAGTGCCCACCGCTCGCCGCCGCTTCGGCCTGGACCACGCTCTTGAGCTGACGCTTGGTGCAGACGAAGAGGACGCTATCGCCCTTCAGGACGACGGCGCGGAGAAGTTCCTGGGCCTTGATGATCTGCCGGAGCGTCTTCTGCAGGTCGATGATATAGATGCCGGAACGTTCGGCGAAGATGAAACGGCGCATCTTCGGGTTCCACCGACGGGTCTGGTGGCCAAAGTGAACGCCGGCTTCGAGCAGGTCCTGCAGTGCGGGTTGTGCCATGCGAGTTCGTCGATCCTTCAGTTATGAGGGTTGTCCGACCACCGCCTTCGTCTTCCAACCTGACCCCAAGGGGCACCCGGGTCGGAATCCGGCGATGTGGAGGATGGCGGCCAGTCGGCCGCCTGCTGCTAACGCTTGCTGAACTGGAACCGCTTCCGGGCGCCCGGACGGCCTGGCTTCTTCCGCTCCACGGCGCGCGGATCGCGCGTCAGGAGACCGGCAGCCCGCAGCTTGGCCCGGTGCAGGCCGTCGGCCTCCACCAGCGCCCGCGCGATACCGTGCCGGAGCGCACCCGCCTGGCCCGCCTGCCCGCCACCGTCGAGATGCGCGGTAACGTCAAAGGCGCCGAGGGTGTCGGTGGCCGTGAACGACTGCTGGATGTGCTGCACCAGCGAGGGGCGGGGGAAGTAGTCGCCGAGGGTGCGGCCGTTGATGGCCCACTTGCCGGTGCCGGGCGTCAGGTACACGCGGGCGACGCTGGTCTTGCGCCGACCCACTGCCTGCCACCGGAATTCGGGAGAAGCCGTCATGCGCTCACCTTCTGGCTGCTGGACTGGACCGTAAAGGGCTTGGGCTGCTGCGCCGCGTGCGGGTGCTCCGCGCCGGCGTACACCTTGAGCTTGCCACGCAAGTGCTGCTTGGCGAGTGAGGTCTTCGGCAGCATGCCGAAGACGGCCTTCTCAATGACCCGATCAGGGTGTTTGGCCATCATGTTCCGGGCGGTCGTGTGCGTCTCGTGACCCATGTATCCCGTGTGCTTGAAGTAGGTCTTCCCGTCGAGCTTCTTGCCCGTCAGGCGAACCTTCTCCGCATTGATGACGATGACGAAATCGCCGCCATCCATGTGCGGCGTGTACGTCGGCTTATGCTTGCCCCGGATGAGCTGCGCCACTTCACTGGCCAACCGGCCGAGCGGCACGTCCTGGGCATCAACGATCAGCCACTCATGGTGGATGTCGTCGGGCGTCGCGCTGAAAGTCTTCATTGTCATTCCTGCCAGTTCCCTGAAAACGGGTAAATCGACACAGACCCGCAAGATAGCCGGGAATATCGGCCCCGGTCAAGGCACCCCGTCCGCGGCCGGCGGAGCCATCGGGGGGACCAGAACGACCAGGACCTGCCCCTTTTCGACCGCCTTCCCAGCCTCCACCCGGACCGACTCGACCACGCCCGCCACCGGGGCCTTGATCTGGTTCTCCATCTTCATGGCCT
>SPDF01000022.1 GCA_004525055.1 Gemmatimonadales bacterium
CCTCAACTCGGCAGCTACTTCGGGACCACCGAGGGAGTGCTTGTGGTCGATGCGCCGGATCCGGGGCCGCTGGGGCTCAAGGCCGGCGACGTCGTCCAGGCCGTGGATGGCAGGCCAGTCTCGAGCCCGCGCCAACTGATGCGCGTGCTGACCAGCTACGAGCCGGGGGAAGCGCTGAAGCTCGACGTGATGCGCCAGAAGAAGCGTATCACCCTGAAGGGGACCCTCGGGCGCTAGGCGGGTGGGGCGGGGGAGAAGAGGTAAGTGTCCATCTGCTCGAACAGGAACTTCTTGGCCTCCGGGCTTCGCAGATCCAGGCCGTAGTGATTGATGAGCTGCTGCTGATATTTCAGCCACTCACCCCAGCATACGGCACAGATCTGTTCGAAGGCTCGGAGGCCAAGATCGTTCTGGAATGGCCGGAAGGCCATCTGGTCGCGGGTCTCGCCGCAGCGTACGCAGGATAGGGTAGCCATGCTCCCAAGATATCGGGGGTCAGCCGACCTAGCCATCTCCCCGACGCAGGGCCTTGACCCCGCTGGCGGTCCCGATTCCGGCACCGATCCCGAACACGGCGGCGGTCACCGCCGTCACGATGGGGAGTAGCGCGACCGGCCAGGCCACGACTGCCGCGATCAGCCCTGCGGCAAATGGGAAGACGGGGTTGTTGACGCCATCCACGAAGCGGAGACGGCGGCGGACGAAGTTGCTGGCGATCATGAAGCCGCCGACGGCGGCCGCGACGGTCACGGCGAGGTATACGAGGCCCATGTGTCCCTCTGTAGTTGTAGGCTTGTTTCAGTACGGAACATGTGGGTGGGATGTTTCAACCGTGCCGTCATCCCGGCGCAAGCCGGGATGACGACCGACCATCTTTGGCCCCGCTGCCCCGCTGCCCCGCCTACCACCGAATCACACAACTCCCCCACATGAAGCCGGACCCGAACGCCGTCAGCACCAGCAGATCCCCGCGCTTCAAACGGCCGCTACGCGCGCACTCGTCCAGCGCGATCGGGATCGTGGCCGCAGTGGTGTTCCCGTAGCGCATGATGTTGTTGTAGACCTGGTCGTCGCGGAGATTGAGCGATTTCTGGACGGCCTCGGAGATCCTCAAATTGGCCTGGTGAGGAATAAGCAGATGCACATCGTCCCAGGTGTAGCCGGCCTTGGTCACGGCGGCGGTGGCCGATTCTGGCATACGCGTGACGGCATGGCGAAACACGTCTCGCCCGTCCATCTGCAGCAAGTGCCGACCCTCTTCCAACTGGGAGGCGGTGATGCGGGGGTGGTACATGCACCCCGGCGCGTCCACCCAGAGGCTTTCGGCGAAGTCGCCGTCGGTGTGCAGATCGAAGCTGAGGAGCCCGCGCTCCTCGGAGGCGTCCACCGGGCCGAGGACGGCAGCCCCCGCCCCGTCAGCGAAGATCACGGAGATGTGCCTGCCGGCGTTACTGATGTCCATGCCGGTGGATTGTATTTCCTGACCCACCACGAGGATCCGTTCATACTGCCCGGAACGGATCCACGCGTCCGCCACGGACAGCCCATAGACAAAGCCGGGGCATTGCGCCCGAATGTCGAGGGCGGGCAGATGTCCCGCCCCCAGCGCGCGCTGGAGGTACACGCCGTTGCCGGGGCAGAAGTGGTCGGGAGAAGAGGTGGCAAAAACGATCGCATCGAGATCAGTGGGCTTCAGGCCGGCTGCTTCCAGGGCTTGCTGGGCGGCGGGGAGTGCGAGGTCAACGGATGTCTGTCCTTCCCGCACCCACCGGCGCTCCTCGATGCCCGTCCGCTCGCGAATCCACTGATCCGAGGTGTCCATGAGGCCCGCGAGATCGTCGTTGGTGACAACGCGGTCGGGCACACAGAAGCCGGTGCCGAGAATGGCCGAACGACGCACAGAACCTCCCGGTGGGAGAAGCGGCTCCCCAATGTTGGGGCGGAATCAGGGAGGATGCAAGCGCATGCCACCTGGGCAGCGTGCGGTGGCTACTTTCGGAAGAGGTACGCGAGTTTCACGAAGAAGCCGTCGGTCTGGCGCTGCAGCGTGGAGAAATCCCAGGCGTCGGTCGTGGTCGAGGCGGAGCCATAGCCGAGGAAGGCGACGGTGCCGGGGCTCGGTTCATAGGACGCGAGGACGTCGACCCGAAGCCCTTGGTTGTTCTGGGGACTGGAGGGGCTGCCGTTGACGAGCAGGACCTGGCCGGTGACCGGGTCACGCAGCGCCGCGCGGCGGGTGGACTGATATTCGGTGATGAGCCGAAAGAAGAGCGGCCTGGAGGGCTGATACTCGAACTTGAATCGCGGAATCACGCTGTTTGCAAATTCGGATCCGTCCGACACTCGGTCCAGGGTGGTGTAGGCCACCAGGCCCTCGAATCGGAGTGTCTTGCTCGGACGGAAATTGATGCTCGCGTTGAGCGTACCGCCCTGTCCCTCGCTCCCTTCCGCGTACAGCGGCGCATGGCCGAATCGGTAGCTGGCTGAGGCATTGAAGAGCTTGTAGGTGGGGGTGGTGACCGAGAATTGCCCCGTGTACAGGTTGTCGAGCCCGGAGGGGGGAACGAAGGCGACACCGGGGGCGGTTTCCAGCCCATCGTAGTCTGCGAGGTAGAACGACGTGAAGCTCCGCACGGGCTTGGCGCTCAGTTGCCAGCCGCCGCGCAGCTGGAACTGGAAGGTGGCGTCCTGCGTCCCCTCGGCAGGGCTGTTGTCGACAAACCCGTCGTATTCATAGATCCAAGTCGGGCCGAAAAAGACCGTGAAGTTTTCCAGCATCGCGCCCTTGGCACCGTAGAATGACAGGCGATTGAAGATGTGCGCGGTCACAATGTTGTTGCGCGGCACGAAGCCGGAGCCCGCAATGAAGTCCTGCCCGATTCCGTTGATGGTGTAATTGAACCCCCACGTCCGGCCGGTGCGGTCGAAGGTCAGCTTCCAGATGGGGTCGGACGCCGTTCCCGCGCCGTCGTCCAGGTTGGTCCAGGACTGTCCGTACTGTGCCTCGACGAAATAGAGCCTGGCAAAGACGATATGCGCGTCACCCTCGAGGAGTCGGTTGTAGGCCCCGCCCTGGATCCGGTCGGTGTAGGTCAGGCCGGCCACGCTGCTCTCGCCAAAATCGCGCCGCACCCGAAGCAGGTTGAACCACGCATCATCGATGTCCTGGAAATCATCCACGGCGCCGAGGTAGGCGATACTGTTCCGCCCGACCTTGCCGGTCACCTTGGCGCCGCCGTAGGGATCGGCGATGCGCCGCGTATAGATCAGGTTTCCGGGGGTGGAGAAGAGGTCGATCCCCTTGAGGAAGAAGGGTCGCTTCTCGGGAACGAACAGGGCGAACCGTTCGTTGACGGTGATGAGCCCCACGTCGCTCTCGACTTGGCTGAAGTCGGGGTTGACTGTACCGTCAAACGCCATGGTTGTCGTCGCCAGCTGGAGGTTGATGCCGGCGCTCGGCTTCGGATCGTCACGGGTGAATTCTCCCCCATCCACTCGGCTGCCAGCCCACCCCGCTGTCACGAACGGCTGGGCCTCGAACACGAGGCCGCGCTGCATCCCCTCGAGGCCCGTGAGCAATCCGCTCTGGGCCAGGAAGCTCGAGTTGGCGCGACGGACGTCGGTCCAGGTGTCTTCGTACGCCGTCCGCTGCACGTACCGCACGGCGTTGAATCCCCACGACTGTGCTCCGGCACCGGCGTACTGCAGGCTCTTGAACGGGATGCGCAACTCCACCTCATACCCCTGGTCGGTGCGGCGTCCCTTCGAGTCCCAGAGGTAGTCCACGTTCAGGTCGTCCTGTCCACCGAAGAGACTTCCGGCGCTGGTCCCCGTCTCACTCCGAAGCCCGTCTTCCTGCACGCCGAGTCCGTTCACGCCGAAGAACGCGGCACGGCGCCGGTCGTTGAAGGTGTCGAGGTAGAGGCGAACGCGGTCCTCCCCTCCGATCTTGTCTCGGTCGGTGAAAGTGGCGCGGATGCTGGCGGGGTCGGTGTCGTGCGCGATGATGCCGAAGTGAATGGCGGTGGGCGAGAACCAGACGAGGACGATCGTCTCTTGCTCGGCCATCCGGCCGTCCACCGGTCGGTACTGATGGAAACCGTCGAGCCGCGTTGCCTGCGCCCACACCGGCTCGTCGAGCACGCCATCGATGGTAACGGTGGCGTCGATCCGGGGGATCGTGACTGTGGGCGGGGGGGCCTGCGCCGGGTCCTGGATCAGCGTGGCAAGGAGAGGGAAGAGCATGTCGGGAAACTTAGTGTGTCCCGGCCTCCGGGTCGCGGGTCCGGTCAGGAATGGTGCCGCGGAGCACGGCCACGCCGTCAACTACCACCAGCATCTCGTCCTCAGGAAGAGCCGTGACGCCGACCATGGTGAGGGCGGGGCCCTCACCTGCGGGGAAGAGGGCCGAGGCAGACGTCCGCATCGCGTCAAAGTCGTCGTTGCTGCAGCCGACACAGTACACCGTCAGCCTGATGAGGTCGGCGGGGACGCCTCGTGCGAAGCGCACGATGGCGGAGGCGTTGGCGAGCGCCTGGTGCAGTTGGACCACACGATCACCGCGCCCGACCAGGAGGCCGGTGCTGTCCAGTGGCACCTGGCCGGCCAGAAAAACCGTCTGCCCGACCTTGACCGCGCTGCTGAAGCCGGGGACGATCGGGACGTTCGGCGCCTGGAGGAATTCCGGAGGTGGGGGTGCCACCGGGTAGATGCGCCCTCCCCCGCCGGCGCCCCCAGCGGGGGCGGCAGCGGGGCCGCACGCAACCAACACTAGTACTGCCAGGGCCGCGGTCGCGGTCCTACTCATAGCGGAGCGCCACGATCGGGTCGAGCGAGGCGGCGCGGCGTGCCGGCAGGATCCCGAAGAAGAGCCCGACGGCCGCGCTGAAGACGAATGCGACGAAGATAGCCATGGGGGAAACATACGTGTTCCACCCCGCCAGGCGCGAGAGGGTAACGGCCGCACCGGATCCGAGGAGAATGCCGAGCGTCCCGCCGACGAACGACAGCACCATCGCCTCGATCAGGAACTGCATCAGGATGTTGCTTCGGGTGGCGCCCAGCGCCTTCCGAATCCCGATTTCTCGGGTCCGCTCCGTCACCGACACCAGCATGATGTTCATGATGCCGATGCCGCCGACCAGGAGGCTCACGCCAGCGATACTGGCCAGGAGCGCGGTAAACACCTGTGTCGCCTGTTGTTGGGTGGCGAGGATGTCCTGCTGATTCCGGACCCGAAAATCGTTCTCGGCTCCCGGGGCGATCTTGTGCTCCCGCCGGAGAATGCGCTCGAAATCGACCATCCCCCGCTCCAGCGGCACCCCCTCGGCGATCTGCACCGTGAGCGAGCGCAGCCGGTCGGTCCCAAAGATGCGATACCGGGCGGTCTGCAACGGAATGAGGATCTGCTCATCGGGATTGGAGAACGAGCCCGCCGCCCCCTTCTGGCTCAGGACGCCGATGATCTCGAACGGGATGCCCCGAATGGTGATCGTCTGCCCCATCATGGCAGCCGCATTCCCGCCGAGCATCACCGGCACCTCCCACCCCAGCACGGCGTAGCGCTGGCGGGAGACATTGTCACCGGGCGTGAACATCCGGCCGAACGGGACGGTGTAGTTGCGTACCGCGGCGTAGTTGGCCGTCGTCCCGATGACGTTGGTGTTGATGTTCTTGTTGCCGAACTTGATCTGCAGCGATGACTGCATCTCGGGGACAACCGCCGTAATGAGCGTTGCATCGCGCTGGATGGCGTCGGCGTCGTCGGTCGTGAGGCTGACCCGGCTGCTTGACGCGACACCACGGTTATATGACTGGCCTGCGTAGATGGTGAGCAGGTTGGCGCCGAGGGCGTTGATGCGGTCCTCGACGGCGCGTTGGGCGCCGGTGCCGAGGGCGACCATCGCGATGACCGCCGCCACGCCGATGATGACGCCAAGCATCGTCAACGCGGTGCGGAGCTTGTTGGCGCGGATCGACTGGAACGCGACCGCGACCGTCTCGCCGATCATCATGGCTAGCGTCCCCCCCCGGCCGCCGGCGTGGTCGTCGTCGACCTGACGCCTGGCAACCCGCCGCCGGTGATATTGCCGATCCGTTCCTTGAACTCCTTCTGCGACTCGATCAGGCCGGCGCTGGGGAGGATGAGCACCTCATCGCCAAGGGCCAGTCCGCTCACGACCTCACTGTAATCGAGGTCGGTCAGTCCGGTCCGGACGTTGACCGGCGTCGGCCGTCCGTCGCGCAGGACAAAGACGATGTACCGGCCGCCAAACTGAAAGTCGTTGCTCTGGGCGCGCTGTCCGCCGCCCGGCCGCCCGCCGCCTGACCGCCCGCCGCCCATGGCCGCAAACGCCTGGCGCATGATGGCGGTTTCGGCCGGGGTCAGCTCCTTGCCGCTGCGGCGCTTCGCCATAAGGGCTTGGACCTGGCTTGCATCCACGCCCGCCGGCAGCTCAACCGTGCGGCCATCTTGGGTGGTAAAGGTGTTGCCTGCCGGCTTTGCCGGCGCCGCACTGTCGCTGGGGGCGGTCGCCGCCTGCGTGGCCCGGCCGCCGGCGTTGTCGGCCTGGGCGGCTGCCGCGCTGTCGTTCGCGGCGAGGAGCATCGGGATCATCGCTGGGTCGAGCCCCAGGACCTCGGCCGCGGAGGTCACGTCCCGCTGCGTGCGGAGCGAGGCGTTGGGAATCGCCAGAACGTCGTCCCGCTGACCCACGTGGATTTCCACTTCGGAGTTCATGCCGGGGCGGAGGCGCCCGTCGCGGTTCTGAATCCGGACAATGACCGGGAACATCGTGACGTTCTGTTGGGTCTCGGCCTGGGGCTCGACTTTCAGGACCTCGCCTTCGAACGGCGTGTTCGGGTAGGCATCCACGGTCACAGTGGCCCGGAGCCCAGACTTGATCTTCCCGATATCGGTCTCGTCCACGAGGGTCCGGACCTGCACCAGGTTGAGGTCGGCCATCTTGAGCAGAATGGTCCCGCCGCCCACGTCACTGGTGGGGGACGAAATGACCTGCCCGCGCTCCACATTCTTCTCGATGATGGTGCCGGTGATCGGCGCGCGGACATCGGTGTCCGCCATCCGGATCTTGGCGTTCTCCACGTCGACTTCGGCCCCCACCACTTCGGCCCTGGCGTTGGCGTAGGAGAGAACCGCCGCCTCCTGCTCGGTTTGCGTGATGGATTGGGACTTGTACAGGTCGTTGGCGCGGGTCCGCTGCGAGGCGGCGTTCTGCAGCCGCGCCTGCGCCACCTCGAGCTGAGCTTCCGCCTGGGCCAGCTGGTTGCGCGGGGTGCGCTGGTCCACGCGGACCATGAGCGCACCACGTTCGACGAGCTGGCCGGTCTCCACCATCATCTCGAGAATTTCGCCGGAGGCCTTCGACTTCACCTCGACGGTGGTGTCCGGCTGGATGACGCCGGCGGCCTGTGCGGACACGACGATATTGCGCTGTTCCACCGGTACAGCCTGGTACACCAGCGGCGGCGCTTCCTTCTTGCAGGCCGCGAGGGCCAGGAGGGCGAGGATCAGGGTCTGGGTCCGCATTAGCTGCTCTTCTCCGTCAGGATGTCTTTCTCAATACGCCCATCCAAGAGGTGGATCTGGCGTGCCGCGTGCGTGGCGATGTCGTGTTCGTGGGTGACCAGGACGATCGTCTGGCCGCCTTTGTACAGGTCCTCGAAGAGCGCCATGATTTCGGCGCTCGTGGCCGAGTCGAGGTTGCCGGTCGGCTCGTCGGCCAGGATGATGCTGGGGTCGTTGACCAGCGCCCGGGCCACCGCCACGCGCTGGCGCTGACCGCCCGAGAGTTCGTTCGGGCGGTGGTGCATGCGGTCGGCCAGCCCGACCTGCCGAAGGGCTTCGGTGGCCTTGGCCACCCGGGCCTTGGCGCCGATGCCCGCGTACACAAGCGGCAGTTCCACGTTGTGGAGCGCCGTGGCGCGGGGCAGGAGGTTGAACGTCTGGAAGACGAAGCCGATTTCCTTGTTGCGGATTCGCGCCAGTTCATCGTCCGCCAACTCCGATACCCGGAATCCGTTCAGCCAGTACTCCCCGCCGGTGGGGCTGTCGAGGCAACCGATCATGTTCATCAGCGTGGATTTGCCGGAGCCCGAGGGGCCCATGATGGCCACAAATTCGTTCTTGCGAATCGTGACGTCCACGCCGCGCAGGGCGCGCACGATCTCGCCGCCCATGTCGTATTCACGCTGGAGATTACGAGTGACGATCATCGCGTCCCGCGGTACATCCTCCGGGAGCATGGCCATCCGTTCGGCGGTCGTACTCATGGTGGCGTTCACAGGGACCTCCCGATGAGGGCTTCGATCTCGGCCTTGGCGACGAGATAGTTGTAGCGGGCCTGGATACCGTCCACCTCGGCCTGGGACAGCGCTTCCTGCGAACTCAGGACATCCACGATGGTGGCCGCGCCGACCCGGTACCGCTCCTGATTGACCCGCAGGTCTTCTATGGCCGCCTGCAGGCTCGTGACGGTGATGTCGATTTGGGCTCGCGAGGCGTCAAGCTCCGCAAGCCGTGCCGTGAGCGAGGCGTCCACCTGGCGCTTGGCATCGGCGGCGGTAGAGGCCACCGCGTCGGCGTTCGTCGAGGCGTTGACGATGGACTGATCGCGCTGGAAGCCATTGAAGATGGGGTAGCTCAGGGCCAGTGACATCGACCGGCTGTCGAAGAACTGGTAATCCTGACTGTTGTTCCCGTTGTAGCTGTACCGCCCCGAGAGGTTGAGCTGTGGCCACCAGGCGGCTTTGGCCGCCTTCACATTCGCCCGGGCGGCATCAGCCTGGGCCTGAGCGGCCCGGACCCTGGGGGAGTTGTTCTCCGCCTCCTGGCGGATCACCGAAGTATCCCCGATCTCCGTGACCACGAGGAAGGCGGAGTCGGCGAGCGCGCGCACCCGGCCGTCCATTCCGACGAGCCGACCAAGGTTGGCTTCGGTGGTGGCGACGGTGGTCAAGGCATTGATCAGCTGAAGCTTGGAATTGCCGACCGTCACCAGCGAGCGAAGCGAATCAGAGCGCGTGGCGCTGCCGGCCTGCAGCTTGGCCACCGACACGCTCAACTGCTCCTCGGCGCGCTTCAGGCTCGCTTGGCGCACCCGGACCAGTTCGTTGGCGGCTAGGGCGCCGAAGAAAGTCTGCTTGGCACTCAGCGCGGTCTGGTACTGGGCGTCGATCAGTCCGGCATCGGCGGCCGCCTCGGTGGCCTTTGCGGAGGTCATCTGGGCGCCGCGGCGGAACCCGGTGAAGAGATCGAGCGAGGCACTGGCGCTGTTGCTGATGCTCTGTGCGTAGGACTCGCCTGCGATGACCTCACCGGTGATCTGGTTGACCCGGGACGGGCCATTGGAATAACTGGTGCCGTAGCTGGAGTTGATCGACAGCGAGGGAATAAAGGCGCCCCAACTCGTGCGGTACTGCGCCGACGCCCGGTCGACGGCGCCCCGCGCCGCCACCACAGACGGCTGCGCGAACTGGGCCTTCGTGATGGCGTCCGCCAGCGTAATGGCCGGGGTGGTCGGATCCTGGGCGCTCAACAGGGCGGGGAACGCCAGCGAGAGCGCGAGGAGTCTAGCGAGGGGCATTCGAGGAATCCTTGTTCCGGCGCCGTGCATTCTGGCGCTCGAGCAGATCGGCGTACCGGCGCTGCTGGTCGGGGGTGAGTTGGGCGTTGATGTCCGAACGGAGTTCGGCTCGGACGGTTTCAAACTTGGGACGGATATCCTGCCAGATGGAGTCCATCCGCGGCTCATAGACCTTGAGGATCGCGCTGACGCTGTCGCGCTGGACCGGGGTCAGCTCGAGGTCCTTCGACAGTCGCGCGAGATAGCCCGACGGTCCGCCGGACCGGCCCATGCCGGGGGACCGATGGTAGAGCGCCACCCCGCCGATGCCCGCGACCGCCCCGAGGACAAAGGCGATGAGCAACAGGAGGGTGGCCGTGCGAGTGGAGTTGGACATCCTGATGGGCTCCCTGCCTCAGTAGGCCATGACGGCAAGCAAGGCGACACTGCCCGCCGGTGAGGTGTCGCTTGCCAGCTCAACGAGTGAGCCCGCCGCAGAGCCTGCCGCGGTGCGTGCGGCAGGCTCGGGCGTGGCGCCCCCCAGCGTGGCGCCAAGCACCGCCAACACGACGGCAGCGGCGGCGAATCCGGGCAGGGTCCAGCGGGCGACCGAACGCCAGGCCGTCTCGTTCGCCGCCGCGACCGCGGCAATGCGCATCCGTGCGGCGAACACCACGTCGTCTGGCGCGGACAGGTGGGCCCGCAGCAAAGCGCCGAGCTCCTCGTCGCGTCCGGATGTGAATTCGCTCAGTTCGGTCATCAGTCATTCCCTCCCATCGGACCCAGGGCCGCGCGCATGGCGCGGCGGGCGTGAAACACATCAGAGCGGACCGTGCCGGCCGGGACCCCGAGCATCGTGGCGATCTCCTCGTGCACATACCCTTCGGCGTCGTGAAGCACGAGGGCCATCCTTCGGCGTTCCGGCAGCGTTGCGAGGGCGCGATCCAGCGCTTCGCGAAGGAGCGCCCGGTCGGTGTCGCGATCGGGCATCGAGCCGGTGTCCGCGGCGCTCTCGGGGACTTCCTCCGTCTTCCGGAGCTTCCGGCGTCGCCGCAGGTCGGCCGCGGCGTTCATCACGATCTTCAAAAACCATGGTCCAAACGGCCTGGCCGGGTCGAACCGGCCGATCGCCCGCCAGGCGGAGAAGAGGGCGTCCTGCACCGCATCATCGGCATCGTGCGGGTCCAGCAAGGCTGCCCGAGCGACCCGCCGGGCCCGCTGAGTGTGGCGCTCCACGAGCGCCCCGAAGGCCTCGCTGCTACCTCCGCACGCCTGGGCGGCCAGCTCGGCATCGGTCACGGGGTAGTTACGCACGGGGGCTTGAAAACGTTGAGACGGGCGGGGCGGGCTGAACTCACAGGTCGACTCGGTTGCGAAACGCCTGAACGGTGGCCCCGATGGCCAGCCAGGCACAGACGGCAGCCACGACGAGCCCCATGGTCCTTGGGAGCACAATGAAGAGGAGTCCCAGAACGGTCAACCCGACGGCTACCGGCCCGAAAATGGAGCGCTGGGCCGCGCTCGCGAGGCCGCGGACGGCAAGCCCCGTCCTGCGACGGGCTTCGCGAAACCTGCGGCTACGGGGGAGGGGGGCAGGGTCGGGAGGGTGGACGGCTTCAGGCAGCTGGCGCTCCAGCGTGCGGCCACCGTCCCGGAGGTGCAATTGGACCTCCGCGCTGTTGGCCATGTCCCGCCGGAACTGGGCTTCCAGCTGGCCTCCCAGGTCGGGGTCGTGCAGCAGGACATCCAACTCGTAGTTTCCCACGAGGCTGGAGCTGTTGAGGTTGCTCGAGCCGACCCGGCACCAGGCGCCATCGGCCACGATGGTCTTCGCGTGCAGCATCGGCCCCCCCCACTCGAAGATGCGCACGCCTGCCTCGATGAGCGCTCGATAACCGATCCGACTGAGGTTCCGGACGATCGGGAGGTCACTCGCCCCGGGCAGGAGGAGTCGCACATCGACGCCGCTGCGGGCGGCGTCGAGGAGGGACTGAAAGAGCGACCGGGGCGCGACGAGATAGGCGTCGGTAATCCACAGCCGGTCGATAGCGCCCGCCGCCAGCAATTCCACGATGCGCTGGATTCGGGCACGGCGGGGTTTGCCGACGATGACACCGACCTCCGCGTCGCCCGCCGAAGGGAACTCGCCGGCATATTGTGCCGCGGGAATGGATCCGCCGGCCAGAGTCCAGATCTGTTCAAAAGCCTGATTGAGCGCCATCGCCGCCGGGCCGTCGACCTGGATCGCGGTGTCACGCCAGGGGGGAATGCCGCGCTCCGGCTCGCCGGCCCACTCGTCGCCGATGCAGAGCCCGCCGATGAAGGCCCCGCCGGCATCCGTGACAAGCAGCTTCCGGTGGTCCCGGGAGACGTTGCCGAGGAGGTCGAGAAAGCGCGGGGGATTGAAGCGGCGGAGTTCCACGCCCGCCGCCGTCAGGTCGGACGCCAGCCCGCGCCCCAGCCCACGGCTGCCCAGCCAGTCGGTCAGGAGCCGCACCGAGACGCCCGCCTGTGCCCGTTCCATCAGGGCGGCACAGAAGAGGCGACCGGTTGCGTCGTCGCGGATGATGTAGTTCTCCAGATGCACCCATCGTTTTGCCCGCCGGATGGCCTCCAGCATGGCGGGATACACCTGCGGTCCGTCGAGCAGAAGTCGGGTCGCATTGCCAGGGATGAACCGTGTGCCTCCGGCCCGGGCGAGCGAACGCTCGGCGAGCGCGGCAACCGCGTGCGTGTTCATCCCGTCGGGCCGAGTCCCAGTACTGATTCGTGTGGGCGCAGGGCCTCAAGGAGGAACAGGACCAGTTCGTCGAGGGGCCAGCCCAGCTCCTCCGCACCGAGGCGGACGTCCTCGCGACTCACTCCCCGAGCAAAGGCCTTGTCTTTGAGCTTCTTGAGGACGCTCTTGGGTTCGAGATCGGTGAGGGAGCGGGAAGGACGAACCAGGGCGCAAGCCACGAGGAAGCCGCAGAGCTCGTCTACGGCAAAGAGCGCCCGCGCCATGGGCGTTTGGCGCGACACCCCGGTATACGCGGCGTGGCCGAGGATGGCTTGTTGCCACTCCTCGGGGGCGCCGAGCCCAGCCAGGATGCGAACACCCTCGCTGGGGTGTTCGGCGTCGGGGGCGTGCGCGGCGTTGGGAAACCGTTCGTAGTCGAAGTCGTGGAGCAGGCCGACGGTGCCCCAGGCGTCCGCGTCGTCTCCGGCGCGCACGGCCATCGCACGCATGGCGATTTCCACGGCGTACATGTGCTTCCGAAGCGCCTCGGATGGGGTGTATTCGTGCACCAGGGCGAGTGCGCGGTCGCGGGTGAGCGTCATGCCATCTCCTCAAGGGGTCAACAGGGAAAGCTAAGGGGATGGGAGATGGGTGTAAGAGGGCCGGCCAAAGCCGAAGGGCGGCGGGCCAGAC
>SPDF01000228.1 GCA_004525055.1 Gemmatimonadales bacterium
CGATCTTCGACGAGCTCGCGACCTACAACTTCAACAACGTGAACTACGCGATGATCCGGAGCGACGTGGTGAAGGCGTCGGGCATGGCGAAGCCAGCTACCGAAGGGATGTAGGGGTCAGAGAATAGGACGTAGTTGAAAGAGGGCGGAATTCTCCGCCCTCTTTCTTCACATCCTACTCCCTACTCCCTGCTCCCTACTCCCATTAGCACTCCCCTCTGCGATGCCGCTGTGGTGCGCACTCGAGCCCGCCCGATTCCCAGAGCCCGCGACGGGCCTCGCGCGCGACCGATTCGGCGGCGCGGAACCGATCGACGTAGCGCACGTTCGGCGGGACCGTATACAGCACCGCCCAGCCGCGCTCCAGCATGCGCTCGTTCACCAGCACCTGGCCGGCCCAGATGTAGGCCAGAGTCCGGCCGTAGCGGTCGGTCGGGACCACGTCTTGCTCCAGCCATACCGCGCCCGTGTCCGGCAGCAGCTCGGCCAGGGCGGTCCGCGCCGCGGTGAAGGTCAGGCCCTGATCCCGCTCCGGTGAGTCGATCCCGATCAGCCGGACCTTGAGGCCGCCACGGCAGTGGATCGTGTCACCATCCACCACCCGCGCCACCACGCATTGGCTGCGTGGAATGTGCTGACTGCAGGCAGCGTCCCCGAGTGTGGCCAGCAAGACCAGGACACACAGGGAGTAGGGATTAGGGAGTGGTGAGTGGTTCCTGCTCGGACTCCGCCAATGAAATCGCATGCGCCCGCGCCTCTCTTTGGTGACCCCTGCGCGCCTCACCCGCATTCCCTACTCCCTACTCCCTACTCCCTCCAGCACCCTCCCATCAACCATCCCCACCGGCCGCACGCCCAACAGCGCTGCGAGAGTTGGAGCGATGTCGACCGTGCGGGCCCGTTCAGTGTGCCGGCCCGGCGCGATGCCGGGGCCGGTAAAGACGAGCGGCACGTGGGTGTCGTGCGGGTGCGGACTGCCGTGCGACGTCCCGCGGGGACTATTGGTGATTAGGACGTCTTCCCGGGGCACGATCATCACGTCCGCGGAGCGGCCGGGGTAGAAGCTCCGGCGATAGGCATCGAAGTACGGGCGGCTGCTGTCCGGTCCTGCCACGAGCTCGTCTGACGCATAGGCCTCGAGCACCGCGGGCGATTGTCGCAGTGCCGTGGCCACCGCGCGCCGCGTGTCGATCTGGGTCTGCTCCGAGGTGCCAGGCGGAAAGTCCATGACAACGCCACCGGACATGGCGATTGTGGGAGCGGTGGAGTCGGTTGCGAGGGCCCGCATCACGAGCGAGTCCAGGCCGCGCCTCGATGCCCGTGTCCCGCCGAAGCCGGGGCGGGCCGATTCTTCCGGCATCGTCATTACCCCGTGGTCGGCCGTGAGGGTCACGATGTAGTTGGCCCGGCCGACCGTCTGATCCAGGAAGACGAACAGCGAATCGAGTTGGAGGTCGAGGCGGAGATAGTAGTCCTCCACTTCTTGACTGTATGGGCCGTAGGCGTGGCCGACGTAGTCGGCGGCGGACAGCCCGATGAACAGGAGGTCGGGTCGGTCGTCCGTGCCTAGCTGCTCGTTGGTGACGAGGTCTCGGGCGAAGGCCAGAGTGAGCCCATCGGCGAAGGGTGAGCGCAGGAACGTTCCGCCGTAGAACCCGTGCCACCCGCCGTCGTCTTCGCGGGCCTCGATCAGGTGGGGGAAGGTGGTAGTCCGGCCGTCGAACTCCGGGGCGAAATCGTCCTCCCGTGAGGCGGCGTAGGCCGATTCCGGATAGAGCCGCTCCCAGCGTGTGCCGTTGTAGCCGGCGGCGGGCTCGGCGGCGTTGAACCGTGCCACCCAGTCCGGGTAGTCGGGCCGGTAATAGACCGAGGTGACGAAGTGGCCGGTGGCGGTGTGGTACCAATAGACGCCATCCGGCCGCTTCCCACCCATCGCAATCGCAGCTCGATCCTTGATGGCGACGGAAAAGACCCGGCTCGGCGGGGAGCGCCGTTTCAGCCAGTCGCCCAGGGTGGTGGTCTTCATGTTGGCCGGCGAGCGGCCGGGTGCATCGGGAATGCCCACGATCGGCGCCGCCGGATCATCGAACGAGTAGACTGTCCGGTGCGTCGAGCGATCATACCAGTTGTTCTGCACGATCCCGTTGCTGGAGGGAAAGTCGCCCGTCGAGATGGCCGCATGTCCCGGCGCGGTTTCGGTCAGCGCGTGGTCCTGGTACGCGTCGGTGAACACCGCTCCGTCGCGAAGGAGCCGTGCCAGTCCGCCGGTGAAGCGGTCGTCGAAGCGGTCCAGGTAGTCGGGCCGCATCTGGTCGACGGCGATGACCACCACGAGCCGCGGTCCCTCGAGCGCCGGCCGGCAGGCAGAGAGTGTGAGGAGGGCAAGGATGACAATCGCAGACTGCCAACGGATGGTCATAGTAAGTGGGCTGAGTGTTCAACTCTCGTGTGAGAGAGTAAGGAGTAAGGAGGGCAGCGGATGAAGCCAACCAGGACAACTTCTCACTCCTTACTCCTTACTCCTTTACTCCTTACTCCTCACTCTTAGCTCTCCTCCACACGATCCAAACATAGACCGGTATGCCCGCCAGCAGCAGCAGGAACCCCCAGTAGACCGTCTCCTGGCCGGAGCCGCCCACGGCCCAGAGGCTGTAGAGAAAGGCCAGCACCGCGACGATCGATGCACCGGTCAGGCGTTGGCCTTCGAAGCGCTTCTTCTCGCGGATGAAGATGATCAGCTGGGCTGCCGCCGCGAACACGAACGGGATCAGGCTGGTGAGGGTCGCGAGCAGGATGATGAACGTGAAGAGCCCGACCAGTCCGCGGGTGAAGTTGGTGGCCAGAAGGATGGTGACGAAGATGCTGGAGATGATGAGTGCGGTGTTTGGCGCCCCACTTCGGCCCACCTTGGCAAACGGCTTGGGAAACAGCCCGTCGCGAGCGGCCGCGAGCGGGATCTGTCCCTGGTTCAGGATCCAGCCGTTCAGGGCACCGAAGCAGGACACGGCGGCGCCGGCAGCCACGAAATAGGCCGCCCAGGGGCCGAGCATGCGTTGCGCCGCGTCGGCGAAGGGGGCGGTGGAGGCGACCAGGTCGGCTGGGGCGATGATGCCCATGACGGCGGCGGTGGCCAGGATGTAGAGGACCGCCGTGAAGATCGTGCCGAGCACCGTGGCCTTGGGAATGGTGCGCTCCGGATCGATCACGTCGCCGGCCGGGATGGTGGCCGATTCGAGTCCGAGGAAGGCCCAAAGGGTGAGGGTCGCGGTGGCGGTGATGGCGGCGAAGTTCGACTCGCCGCTCACGTTGAGCGGCACGAAGTTGCCGGGGTGGAAGAACGCGTACCCGACGGTGGCCACGAGGATGAGCGGGATCAGCTTGAGCACGGTGGTCACCACCTGGACCCGGCCCGCCATCTTGACGCCCATCACGTTGACGATGGTGAGCAGCCAGACCGCGCCACCGGCGACCGCGGCTGCCACGCCCGAGCTGTTCGACAGGGCGGGCCAGAACACGCCGGCGTAGCTGACCATCGCCACCGCGATGGCAGCATTGCCGCACATGAGCGAGATCCAATAGCCCCAGGCGATGAGAAACCCTATGAAGTCGCCGAAGCCTTGGCGCGAGTAGGTGTATGGGCCACCGGCCCGCGGGATCATGCGAGCCAGTCGCGCG
>SPDF01000090.1 GCA_004525055.1 Gemmatimonadales bacterium
AGGCCTGCTTGTCGGCATTGTAGGCAAACAGCTTCTTGTTGATGTTGGTGCATTCATCGCAGGTGGTGCAGCGCGCGGAGTCGATCCACGCCTCGAGGACCATGCCTTCCTCGTCGTCGTCTGTCGCGGCGGCCGGTGCGGAGGCCGGCGCGGCAGAGGATGGGGCAGGAGCCGGTGCCGCGGCGGGTGCCGTTGTTGGGGCCGGAGGCGCCACTGGGGCCGTCGCGACCGCAGTGCCGTTGGGTGGCATCGTCGCGGCCGGGAGTTCCGCAAGGAACTCCGCCACCGCGGCCGAGCCCCCCGCCTTCGAGAGCAGCGCCGTGGCGAGCTGGCGGGCCATTTGCGCCGGGTAACTGGCGCGCAGGTCGGTCAGCTTCGCCTCGTACTCGGCACGCAACGCGGCACTCCGCGATTCGAACTCCTCCTCCAATGACGCGGCCACCAGATCGCGCACGCTCGGCGCGACCTCGAGCCCCGCGAGTTGCCGGAGCTGCGACCAGAACATCTGCCGCTCCTCGGCCAACTGCACGATTTCTCGTGACACCCGCAGCCGCCGGAGGGTGCGCTCCCGGGTGAGGCCAAGGATGTAGGGTGTCAGACCCTCACGGTCTTCAGGCGAGAGGAGAAAGAATTCATGGAAGGGACGCATCTCCTCGTTCCACTCGCTGGCCGGCACCTCCTTGAAGTGTTGCTTGAAGCGCGCCTCAGTCGCGGCCCAATCGGCAATCGTCACCGGAAGCTCGAGCGCCTCCTCCGATCCCGACTCATCGACGAACCGCAGCGTATAGGTCGGCCACAGGTCGTCGACCGATGGGTTGCCGTCGAGTGAGAGCTGGTCGGCGTAGGTCGGGCCGGCGTCGGGGTCGAAGGTCAGGAAGGGGAACGCCCGACTCTCGAGCGCCAGCCGCGCCGCGTGCTGCGACCAGTCGTCGGCCAGCCCATGCTCGACGGGGCAGGGGGTGTAGACGTTGATCAGCACCGGGCGCCGCTTGTGCAGTCCGCGCAGGACCCCCCCAATCAGGTGGCTCGCCGCCGCCTGGGACGTCTGGTGGACATAGACCCCGCGGTGCGCGATGGCCAGCAGTGCGAGTTCCTTCCGGACTTCGGTCTTGCCATGCTGTGCCTTGCCGAAGCCGGACATGTCGGCCACCTGGCCGGTGAAGCCGGAGGTGCAGGCCTGGCCGCCGGTGTTGGAGTACACCTGCGTGTCGAGCACCACGACCCGGATCGGCTTGCCGGAGGCCAGCAGCCGCGAGAGGTTCTGGAACCCGATGTCGAGCATCGCTCCGTCGCCGCCCATCGCGAGGATCGGCGGGCAGAGGGCAAACTCGTCGTCGTCAAACTGGGCCCACGTGAGTGAGGACAGCTGCTCGTCGTGCGTGTCGGGGTCGTAAGAGCCGTCGCGGAGCAGCTCGGCGCGCCGGACCAGGGACACATTGTCGGCCATCTTCCGCATCTGCGCCTCAAAGAGGCCGATGGCAATCGACGGCGAGTCCTGGAAGAGATGGTTCACCCAGGGGAACGGATACGGGTTGTAGGGATAGGTGCTGCCCCAGACCGACGAACAGCCAGTGCTGTTGGACATGCCCAGCGGCGCGCGGCCGGCCCCACTCGGGCCAGCCTGATACCGCCACTTCAGGTCGCGCAACTCGGCGATGGTCTTGGTCAGACGCGCCAGCTGTTCCCGCTTGGCGGCATCGACCGGAACCGCTGCGGCGTCCGTACCCCGGGCGGCGGCTTCCAGATCGGCATCCGAAGCCAGAAGCTCACGGGCCGATCCGTCAAGCGCCGTGATCAGCGCCTCGAGATGAACGAGATGGTCTTTGACCCGGTGCTGCATCGAGGCGAAGATTGCCGACACAATCAGGTGCACGGCGGTCTTCTCGCCGCATCCCATGCAGGCACCGTCGCCCCCGACCATCGAGCGGTACGTGGCCTTCTTGAGCAGGAGAGACGAGAGGACGCCGATCCCCTCGTCCACGTCGGACACGTTGACGAATCGGTCATCGGTGTCCGGCAGTTCCTGCCACACCTCCCAGTTGCGGCGCAGCAGCGCCAGCGAGTCGTCGTCCTGGCGGACGGTAACCAGCGCGCCGTCTGGACAGACGTCGACGCAGAGGTTGCACCCTTTGCACGCTTCCGGATTGACGGTGACCGACAGCAGCCCACCAGTCCCCTTCGCCTGGCCTTCCACCGCGTCGAAGAAGGGCCCGGTGCGTGCCAGCGGGAACTCAGCCACCCGCTGCTGCACCATCCCCGCCTCGGCATCGGTGGCGGCCCGCCGGTCCGCGTCCCATCCCATCTTGTCCGCCACGGATGCATAGCCCTTCGCAAAGGCGGCGGGCACCGCGAGTTCCGGCTCCCGGGCGAGGAGCCGCTGCACCTCGCGCGCCCAGGGCTTCACGATCGGGCGCATCCGCTCCAGGCGGTTCCCGTTCGCTGCGGCGGTGACCACCGCATTCAGAATGTCCTCGGGACTGTTGACCAGTCCCGGAATAGCCGCGTCGGGGCACTGGGTCCAGCATTGGGCGCACCCGGTGCAATTCTCCGCCACGAAGGCGGGGATCTCCATCCGCACCCCACTCATGTCGCGCACCGCCCCTGTGGCGGCGGGGATGGCGCTGATCGCGGCGAAGGGATCGGCGATGCCGTCCAGTCCTGTCGTGCACGAGGAACAGACCTGTTCCCAGAACCTGCCGGGATTGCCGATACCGGGCTGCGCGTCGGCGACATCCAGCATCCGCGGGATGTGGGCGACCGCGCCGGGCGCATCGGCTGTGAGGCTCGCGACCGGCTCGACCACGTGAACCTCGTCGAAGCCGCGGCGAATGACGCGCACGTTGTCTTCTACCACGGCCGTGCCCCGGTGGCCAAACTTCTTCTGCAGCTGTGCACCGATTCCCTCGAAGAGTCGCGCCTCTGTCACCTCTTCCTGCTTGAGCATCGGGGAGGCCCTGAAGAACGCGCCCAGGAAGGCGGCGCCCTGCATCCGGTACCGGAGCTCGACGTCGGAGGCCTCCTCGCGGGCGATGGCGAAGGCGTCCAGCACGTAGACCTGGATCTTCCGCTCGCGGATGGTGTTCCGCGCCTGGGCGGGCAGCGTCAGCCAGAACGCCTCGGGGGCCAGGTCCGTCTGGATGACGAAGGTGCCCCCCTCGGCCAGCCCGGCGAGCGGGTCGCTGTGACGAAACACATTCGGGTCAGGGGAGAGCACCACGTCCACGTGCTTGAGTTCGCAGTTCAGGCGAATCGGGTCGTGCGCCAGCACGGCGTAGAAGGTGGTCGGTTGCCCCTTCTTCTCGGAGCCGTACTTGGGATTGGCCTTGATCTGCATGCCGAACATCTCGAACGCCGTCATCGCGAGGTTCTTCCCCATCGTGATGGCGCCCCAACCACCCACCGAGTGGATGCGCACGGCGGTGGAGCCCTCGGGGAGAAGATTGATGTTCCCTGCCGACGGCAGCGACAGCTCGCCGACCTCGGGATAGCTGTCCAGCATCCGCTCCTGCCAGATCTGGAGCTTTGGCAGGCGGGTGTCGCGCCGCACGAAGTCAATACCAAGATAGAACTGGCGTTTCCGTGCGCCGCTCGGGAGCATGTTGTCGACGGCCGCCACGATATCCCCGGGTTGGAGATCGCGGCTGCCGAGCCCGAAGCAGGCCGAGAAGAAGTCTGGTACCTGGCTGGCCTTGAGCGCGGCGACGCCGGGGTAGGGGAGCTCCCCTCCAGTGGTCCGGCCCTGCTCCATCGCCTGCGACATGGCGCTGCGGATTTCGCGCAGCAGCGGCGGATCCACGGCGAGGGGCTGATCCGTCCGCTCCATCACCACGACGCCCTTCTTCCCGGACAGCGCATGGCTCAGCAAGTCCGCCGGGAAGGGCCGGAACATCGTGAGGTTGAGTACGCCGAGCTTCAGCCCCCGCTTCTCGCGCAGGTAATCGGCGACCGCCTCGGCGTTGGACACCACCGACCCCTGGCCGACAATGACATACTCGGCGTCGTCGAGTCGGTAGCCGGCCACCCGCGCATACCGCCGGCCGGTGAGCGCCGCGTATTCCTCGAACGCCTGGTCGGTGAGCCCGACAATATGATCAAAGTAAAACGGGCGCTGCGCTGCGACGCCCTGGGCGTAGCTGTCCTGGTTTTGGACCACACCGAGCATCGCCGGGTAGTCGAGGTCGAACATCTCGGGGATCCGCCTGCGCGTCTCGCCGAACACCATCCGCTGCGCGGGGGTCGGGGAGGGGATCTGGTCCGCGGGATCGCCGAGGTATGCCTTGATCAGTTCGCGTTCCGGCAGCCGGAGTGACTCGATGACGTGCGAAGTAAGGAATCCATCCTGCGCGCAAATGCCCGGGTTGAGCGAGAGCTCGGCGATCCGGTGCGAAATCAGGTTGAGGTCGGCGACCTCCTGCACGTCCTTTGCGAAGAGCTGGAAGAAGCCGGTGTCGTCGATCGCGTGGTAGTCGTCATGGCCGGCGTGGACGTTCAGCCCCTGCTTGGTCATGGCACGGGCCGCCACGTTGAGTACGTAGGTCAGGCGCTTGCCCACGGCCGCATAGAGCGACTCGTGCATGTAGGCGATGCCCTGGCCGCTCGAGAAGTTCGTGGCGCGGAGGCCGGACATCGACATGCCCGCGGTCACGGCGGCGGCGGCATGTTCCCCTTCGGGTTCGAAGAAGAGGAGGCGTCGCCCGTTGACGTTGCGGACGCCGTCGGCAACCGCGGCAGCCCACCCCTCACCCATCTGGGTCGAGGGGGTGATCGGGTATGCCCCTGCCGCCTCGCCGGCGGCGGTTTCCATGGCCACCACGGCGTAACTGCCATCGAGCGCCTCGAGCGTACCGGGGTATTGTGGAGCCGCCGGCGCCTTCGCATTGCGCTTGGGGCGAAAGATCGAGGTCATGCGGCCGCACTCCTGGACAGAGAGGGCTCCGGGACGAACTGCATCCCGTTGAGCCAGACAATCGCGCCGGTCGGACACCGAGCCACGGCGCCCTGATCGGCCTGCGTATCAACGTTGTAGTGCACCACTGCGACACCGCTCGCCACGCTGATAACTCCTTCCGGGGCGTCCTGCACGCACTTGCCGCACGCCGTGCACGCCACCGTGCACTGCTCCAACGCGTCGTCGCCGTTGAGGAGATTCTTGCACTGCACCAGCAGGTGGGTATCGACCGGAAGCATGGTGAAAAGCCCCTTGGGGCATGCCTCGACGCAATCACCGCAGGCGGTGCACTTGGCGGGATCGACCAACGGCAGCCCGGTGGCGGTCATGGTGATCGCGTCGAAATCGCAGACCCGTTCGCAGTCGGCGAGCCCGAGGCATCCCCATGCGCAGCCCTTGCCACCCCCGGCCACCGCGGTCGCCGCGGAACAGGTCGGGAGTCCGCGGTATTCGGCCAGCGCGCCAGCCACATCGTGCCCACCCGCACACTGCAGTCGGGCGACCCGGCGCACCGCCGTGCCCGCCTCCACCCCGAGGAACCCGGCAATGGCTTTGTGGGTCTCGTCGGTGCCGACGGTACACTCGCTCGGCTTGACCAGCCCTTCGACCGCCTTTTCGGCAAAGGCGCGGCCCCCCGGAAGGCCGCACGCGCCGCAGTTGGCGTTGGGCAGCAACTCCGATACGGCGTCGATCCGCGGATCCTCCCAGACCCACAGCCGGCGGTTGGCCAGCGCGATCAATACCGCGAAGACCAGCGCCACGCCACTGAGGATGAGGACCGCCAGCATCGTCATCGGTTCAGCTCCCGGGCATCCCGGATTGGCCGAGCAACCAGCTGGCGATCCGGTCCACCGCGTCCTCGGCGCCCACGGCGGGGGCGGCCGCCCCACCGCTCACCGGAATGTTGAACGGCGTTCGGCCGAGGTCGGCGAGGAGCGTCCGCTCCTCGGTCATCTGCCAGGCGCTGGTCCCGCCGAGTCCGTGCCGGGGTGCCTCGCCGAGGGTGCGGACCGTCAGGCGCTGCCACGGCTCACGTCCCGCGGTTGGGTCGTGGAGGAAGACGGCGGCGCCCTCGGGCATCACCGCCGCCACGGCGGGGCCGTCAAAGGCGGCGACCCGATCGAGGCCGGTGCCGTCGGTGGTCTGAAGGACGAGGGTGCCCGGGGTAATGCAGCGCGCCAGCGGGGCCGGGGCGGCGGCGCCGCGCACCACCAGCACGATCTTCTCCCGTCCATCCGCGAAGTCGCTGAGGGCCCCCGCATGCAGGTCGGCCCCGTCGAGGGACACGATCAGCGGTGGGGCGTACCGTCGTGCCGCCTTGCTCCAGGTGCGGAATTCCACGGGATCGAGGAGCGCGTCGTGCTCCTCCGACCGGTACCGACCGCCGCGTACCACCTCCGCGAGGATCACGGCGCCGAAGGCACGGCCGATCTCTGCCAGCGCGTCGCCTACCGCGACGCCGAGTCGGCCGCCCTTCTTGAGGTCGACGAGGAAGGCATCGTCGCCCTGATCACGCAGCGCCTGAAGCGTCGCGATGGCACGGTGCAGTGCGGCGATCGCCGCA
>SPDF01000316.1 GCA_004525055.1 Gemmatimonadales bacterium
CTTGAATGCTATGGGATCATTGCGCGTGGTTGCCACCAGATGGATGAGGATCGGGCAGGCCTCGCTGGGGCGGTAGTACCACCCGTAGTAGGTTGTGGCATCAAACCCGCGATAGTCCAAAGTGGAGAACACGATGTAGATTCGTTTGACGGTGCCCAACGCCTTGTAGACCGCGATCGACTCCTCGACAGCTTCCAGCGTGGCCGCATAGTAGGGAACCCGGGTTTCATCCCCATTCCAGGCGAGTGGGTAGAAGACCCGGTGGATGTTGCCGTCGATCTCGCGTTTCCCAGCCTGGAAGCACGGGAAGGACGGCAAGGCTCTGTTGGGGAAACCGTTCTCCCACAGTTTGTCGCACCGCAACAAGTCCTGGTTGGAGGGGGCCGCCAGCCCGGGCGTCCGCCGGCCGAGGGAAGTGACCTGATCTGCCGGAATCGAATACTCCTGGAGCGCTTCCTCCGAGGGGATGAGCAGGTTGATCAGGCGGGCGAGCTCGTCCCTGGTCGCCTGGACACTTCCCGACTGCACGTACTGCTCCGCCAGCTGGAGGACGCCGGTGCCTTCAGTCGCCATGACACCCGGCCCCAGGCCTGCCTGGCTGACCTGGATCTCCCCGGCGAACATCCTGAGCAGCGTCACCAGGCCGGACTCGAGGGTCCACTCACCGGAGGTGACCTTCTTCTCCAGCAGGTCCGTATAGCCGGCAGGCAGCGGCTCAGGTACCGAAGTCGGGATGACCGTCACGGACTCCGGTATGGAGGCTGCCGTCGGGGCAACGAAGCCGGGCACTGGCCCGGCCGACTCGGATGCGGTGCAGCCTGCCAAGGCCAGAATGAACATCGCCGAGAGGAAGTTCGCGATCGAATTCTTCACGCTTGTCTCCGGTGGATCCGATTGATTTTTTGGTGATTGACGAGACAGCCTTCTTGTGAGGGTCTTCTCCCCTTATCATGATTTCGCTGTCCGCTAGCTACTTTAAAAGAGATATTTTACCACAATGATCATAATTGCAATCTACATCGGATCCGGTGATGAGCTATCATTAAAGCAGTGCGTGGGCGACTGCTGCGGTCAGTCGGGCCGCCCGCGCTAGCCCGGGCGCATCAACGGAGTGAAGCGTCACCTAACGGCAGCTCCCCAGCCAAGCGACTGCGCCTATGGCTCTTATTTGGATAATTCCGGGTATAATACTCCTGGTGCCACCCTGGCACCCGCACTCACCCTGGAGCCCCTTCATGCAATCCAAGTTCGTGACCGGCCCTCGTTCCGCGTTCCGATTCGCCATCCTGATCGGCCTGCTCGCTACGCAGGCCATCGCTGCCGCACCATCCTACGCCTCCGTCAACGTCAGCCCGAGCAGCGGGCCGCCGGGCACGACCGTCACGGTCAACGCCTCGGGCTTCGCGCCGGGTTCCAACGCCGAGATCCGCTGGGACGGCGCCACGCTGGACTCGTTCACCATGCCCGGTAGCGGCTCGTTCTCACGCTCGATCGCCGTCCCGGGCGGGGCCGGCGCGGGTGGCCACACGATCTCGGTATGCAACTACTGCGGAGGGGGCGAGTTCGAGGAAAACGCCAGCGCCGGCTTCAACGTGACCAGCCCGGCGACGCCGAAGCCCACGGAGCCGCCGACCCCCACACTTCCTCCGCCGACGCCGACGCCAATCCCGGTCTGCACCGACCTGGGCCTGGGGCCTGAGGGCCTGGTGATCGACTTCGATACCGACACCGGCGCCCGCGGCGATTTTGCCGGGCTCAAGGCCTTCGACGCTGGGGCGATCCATATCTTCATGGAGGTCGAGATCGTCTCGCCGTCCGTGGCCGTGCGCTCGGGCAGCCAGGCCGCGCAGAGCCAGCAGGGGCTCGAGTTCGGCAGCGCCCTGCGGCCGATCCGCATCCTATTCACTGACCCGGTCCAAGCGGTGGGCATGTTCGTCGGACTGGAGGCCGCGCCGGAGGCGCGCGGGCTGATCACAGCCACGCTCACGGCCTACGGCTACCGCGCCGGCGCCGGACCTGTGGTGGTGCTGGGCACTGACCGAGTCTCCTTCCCCGCCGCCCCAACTGATTTGCGCCACTGTCTGGCTGTCGAGGCCGCGCCCGTCGACGTGTTGACCTGGGCGTTTGTCGAGTACACCGACAGCAGCGGGACCTCGATCGCCGAGCCGCGCCTGATCGACGATATGACCATAGTCCCCTCCGACGTTCCCTTCCCTCCCGACCTTCCCCCGGTGGTCGAGATCACCGAGCCGGAGGATGGGGTGCGGGTCATCGGGGACGAGGTCATCCTGCGGGCGACGATCCGTGATGACCGCGCGCTGGTTGTTGCATGGGCCGGCGTAAACGACCGCGGGCTCAGCGTCGGCACCTCTCCCTCGGCCGTCGACCCCACGCTGTACACTGTTGCGGTCAACATCCCCGTTTCTCGGCTCCGCCCATTCCTGCCGAACATCGCGAACGTCGGGGCGCGCGACACGTCGGGTCAGCGTGGGGACGACACGATCACGCTGATCTACGAACCGCCCTTCGACGCCCAGGTGATGGGCATCGAGGTGACCCAGGGCATGCGCGGGGCGATCCCCTGGCGCGATCCGCCGGACGCCCCTACCAGCCTGGGCGCTGAGACGACCGTGCACGTCGCCGACCGGAAGACGGTCGTGCGCGTCTATCCGTGGATCGATTTCGACTTCACCACCGACACCAGCCTGCCGCTCACAGCGCAGCTCTTCGGCTTCCGCGACGGCGTGCCCCTGCCGGGCTCGCCGCTGCACCCGCTGAACTCGATCGTCCTTCCCTCGCCGGGATGGACGCTTGA
>SPDF01000117.1 GCA_004525055.1 Gemmatimonadales bacterium
CTCCCCTGCCCGACGACACGCGCCCCCACCACGTCCATCCCATCGAACCGATATCCATCGGGTTCGGTCAGATAAAGCACGTAGGGATCGCCGGCCACCAGCTCGCTCTCGCCGTTGAGGATATTCCCCTGCCACGAGACGTTTCGCAGATCGGGGCCGCCGCAGGTCACGTGACGGCTGGTACTGAGCACCTGCGGGTGCTCCACGCGCCGGCGCAGGCAGACCACCTGGACGCCGAAGCGTGGATCGATCGGTCCCAGTTGGAGAGTGTCCGGGGCCACACCGAGAAATTGCTTCGTCCAGAACTCGAACGCGACGTAATTTGTCTTCGGTGCAAGGCCGAGTTCGCCGAGGGGAATCGCGTCGCCGTCGTCACGGGTGCGGGCCAGCACCGTCCACTGCTCGAATGGCAGCGCGATGTCCAGTTGGTAGAGGGAGACGATTTCCCGCTGGTCGGCGTCGAACGGGCGGGGCCCGGAGCCGCTGAGTTCGGTGTTGGCCATGGCGAGGAGCGATGAGCGTGACGGATCGACGTCGTACACCTGCCCCGGCCTGGTGACGAGCACCGGCGCGGTACGCTTCGCCGCCTCGACCCGCTCGGTGCGATAGACCTCCGGCAGGTCGGTCAGCATCAGCACCGAACCGGTCAGCGTCGTCAGCGTCGCCGCCTTGTAACCGTCGGGCTGGTGGATCTCGATATGGTCGGGATCGTTGCGCCAGACAACGTTGTTGAAGGAGTTGTACTGCGCAAAGGACCCGTAGCCGAAGCCGTCGTCACCCACCCGCATCCCGTCCACCAGTCCGATCAATTCCGGCCGAATGCCCCAGCAGGCCAGCAGGTACACATCCCGGCCGATTGTCTTACGCACCTGCTCCACGAACCCCCGGAACACCGATTCCCGATCCAGACCCCGCTCACTGAAGTACCCGGCGTAGCTGTTGTACCCCTCATAACGAAGATGCCGAAGGGCGTCCAGCTTGAAGTAGGTCCATCCCATGGCGCGCAGCGCCCGGTAGACCGGCGTCACCAGGGTGTCCATCGTGCCGGTGGAGCTGCCGTCCATCACGTAGCCGACCCAGTTCCCCCGCGCAGGCCGGCCGTCCGGTGTGCGCACGAACCAGTTCGGGTGCGCCTCTGCTGCTGATTTGTCCGCGAAGCTGACATTCGTCCAGATGCCGGGTGCGAGTCCCCGGCCGCTGATGTACGTCCGCAGTGCGTCCAACCCGCCCGGGAACTTCTCGTTGGCGTCGAGCCAGTGACGTGGCAGGCCGATCGGCAGCGTCTGGTATCCGTCGTCGATCTGCAGGTAGTCGTAGCCGAAGGGGTGGAGCACCTCGCCGAGCACATCCGCCGTGGTGCGGATGTCCTGCTCGGTCACCTTGTCGAAGTAGGCGTACCACGAGGTCCATCCCGCCACCGACTTCGTCCAGGGCCGATACTCCCATGGGCGGTACTGGGTCAGGCCTCGGTGTTTCTGGTAGAACCTGGGCCGGAACCGGAGTGAGATCTCTCCACCCGTGGCGGTGAGTTCATAGACGACGGCGCTGTCGGCCGTGGGCGCCGTGACCAGATCCACCCCCGCCGGCACATCCACCGACAACGCCCAATCACCGTGCCGATCATACACCGCCCGGTTGAGCCGATTGCTCACCGGCCCCACCGCGTGCCGCACCACCCGGAGCCCGTCCTCCCTCGGCTCCGACTCCGCTGCAAACGCCTCCGGCGAGCCGTGCACCACACCGGTGATCGTGATCCGGTCCCGGCCGGTCGCCGTCCACTTGAGCACCTGCGTCACCCGGCCGTCCGCCGAATCGACGAACTGGATCAGCGACGCCGCAGTACCGGTCGTGGAGACGGTCCCGTCGAACAGCACCTCCCCGGCGTAGCTGAGCACTACTTGCCCGCCGGTGATCTCAACGGCGGCGGGGGCGTTGGGTGGCTCGGAAAGTGTCTGGGCCGACAGGATGGCGGGCAGGATACAGGCGACGGCGATGACTGCGGCGGGTTTCAGCACGCAGGTAGCTTGCGCCCGGCCTCGGGAAATGGCAAGATGGTGCTTCCCTTCTACCCACGGACCACCATGGGACTCTCTTCGCTCGATATCCTCGGCTTCGTGGGGTTCCTGGCCCTGGTGTTCGGGGTGTCGATTGCCGCCTCCCGGCGGAAGAGTACCACCACCGAGGACTACTTCCTGGCCGGCCGCGAACTCAACTGGTGGCTGATCGGCATTTCACTCGTCGCCTCCAACATCTCTACCGAACACTTTGTCGGCCTCGCCGGCCGTGGCTACGAACTCGGCCTCGCCATCGCGAGCTACGAATGGATGGCGGCGGTCACCATGGTGGTGGTGGCGCTCTACTTCCTGCCGAGGTTCCTGCGCGCCGGCATCTTCACCATGCCGGAGTACCTCGAGTACCGTTACGACGGACTGGCCCGAAGCATCATGGCCTTCTTCATGATGCTGGCCTACGTGCTGGTGGCGCTCGCCACGGTGCTCTACAGTGGCTCGCTCGCCCTCAACGCCGTCATCGGCCTCGACGTGGTCACGGGCATCTGGATCATCGGCGCCCTCGCCGGCATCTATGTGACCTACGGCGGACTCCGTGCGGTAGTCTGGACCGAACTCATCCAGGGCACCGCCCTCCTCTTCGGCGCGCTATTGGTGTTCCTGCTCTCGCTCAAGGCGATCGGCGGCTGGGGGGAATTCACGGCGCTGTCCGCGGGGAAGTTGCACACCGTCTTGCCGTGGAATCATCCGGAAATGCCCTGGCTCGCGGTGTTTATCGGCGGGCTCTGGATTCCCAATCTGTTCTACTGGGGACTCAACCAGTTCATCACGCAGCGGGCGCTCGCGGCGCGGAGCCTCGCCGAGGGACAGCGGGGGACACTCTTTGCCGCGGCCATCAAGGTGAGCATCCCATTCCTGATCATCATGCCGGGCATGATGGCCGTGCACATCTTTCCCGACCTCATCAAGACGCCGGACCAAGCCTACCCGGTGCTCATTCGCGAACTGGTGCCCGCTGGCCTTCTCGGCATCATGCTTGCCGCGCTCTTCGGCGCGGTGCTCAGCACCTTCGAGTCGCTCCTCAATTCGGCCGCCACCATCTTCAGCCTCGACATCTACCAGCGTCTCTGGCGGCCGAGCGCCGAGCCGGCGCAGCTGCTCCGGGTCGGCCGCTGGGCCACGCTGGCGCTCTTCCTGATCGGCTGCCTCTGGGCGCCGATCGTGGGCCGTGCAGGCAGCGTCTTCCAGTACATCCAGATGTTCTGGGGATTCATCTCGCCGGGGATCGTGGCGGTTTTCCTGGTGGGGATGATCTCCCCCCGCACGCCGCCGAGGGCGGCGCATGGCGCCATGCTCCTGGGCATCCCCGTGTATGGGCTGTTGCTCTGGTTTCTGCCGGAGGTCGCCTTCCTGCACCACATGGCCATCACCTTCGCCGTGGTCGTCCTATATATGGCGGTGGTGACGGTCCGCCAGCCGCTCGCCGAGCCGGTCGTGCTGCCGATCAAGGCGGGGCTGGACCTTACACCGGCGCCCCACGTGAAGCTTTTCGGAGCGGCGGTAATCGGGGCGGTGGCGGCGCTGTACCTCTATTTCTGG
This sequence comes from Gemmatimonadales bacterium, assembly GCA_004525055.1. Taxonomy (GTDB): domain Bacteria; phylum Gemmatimonadota; class Gemmatimonadetes; order Gemmatimonadales; family GWC2-71-9; genus SPDF01. Next base: position 3,609 of record SPDF01000117.1, read on the forward strand.
TAGTGGAAGCGCTCGCGAGAATGGCCTCGCGGGTACATCTTTGAGAGTGCAAACGACCCCACTGAATCGCCTCGCAACCGCCCTGGCCGACCGCTACCGCATCGAGCGGGAAGTCGGGCAGGGCGGCATGGCCACCGTCTACCTCGCGGCCGACCTGAAGCACGACCGCCAGGTGGCCATCAAGGTGTTGCGGCCGGAACTCGCGGCGGTCATCGGTGCCGACCGGTTCCTGAGCGAAATCAAGACCACCGCCAACCTGCAGCACCCGCATATCCTGCCGCTCTTCGACAGCGGGGCCTCGGACAGCTTCCTCTTCTATGTCATGCCGTATGTCGAGGGCGAGACGGTCCGCGACCGGATCGATCGCGAGAAGCAGCTGCCCATCGCCGACGCGGTCCGGATCGCGGGCGAGGTGGCCGCGGCCCTCGACTACGCCCATCGCCACGGCGTGATCCACCGCGACATCAAGCCCGAGAACATCCTGCTGCACGACGGCAGCGCGCTCGTGGCCGACTTCGGCATCGCCCTCGCCGCCAGCAAGGCGGGCGGCACCCGGATGACCGAGACCGGCATGAGTCTCGGCACCCCGCACTACATGAGCCCCGAGCAGGCCATGGGTGAGCGGGAAATCACCGCGCGCTCCGATGTGTATGCATTGGGCTGCGTGCTCTACGAGATGCTGCTCGGTGAGCCCCCGTTCACCGGCCCCACGGCACAATCCATCGTGGCCAAGGTGATGACCGCCGAGCCGGCCGAGCTCTCGGCGCAGCGGAAGTCGATTCCGCCCGAGGTCGAGGACGCGGTCCTGACCGCGCTGGAAAAGTTGCCTGCCGACCGGTTCGCGACTGCGGCTGAGTTCGCGGCCGCGCTCGCTGGCGGTCCAACCTCGAGCAGGTCCCGCAGATCCGTGCGGGCGGAGGCTGTCCGCCCCGCCGCCCGGCTCCCCCGCCTGCTGTCGCTGGCCCTCGTTGCCATGGCGGCGGTGACCGGATGGGCCCTGCTTCGCCAGCCCACAGCACCGGCGGCTCCCCCCTCCCGGCTGGCCCTCCTGACGCCTGGTCTGGGTGGCTCCGGCGGCTCCTCCCTGCAGCGCTGGCTGGCGTTCTCGCCTGATGGCGGCACCGTCTTCTTCCTCGCCCTCGACGCCGACGGATTCAATCGCCTGATGCGGCAGCCTCTCTCTGCGCTGGAGGCCACCCCGCTCAACGGCACCGAGAACCTCGGGAGTCCCATCATCTCGCCGGATGGCCGATGGCTCTACGCCGAGAACGATGGGTCGAGCTACCGGCTTCCCGCCGGAGGCGGCGCGTCGTCACCCCTGCCGCCGCAGGTGACAAGCACGGCGGGGGCGGGCTGGGGCCCCGATGGCACTTTCTGGTTCAGTCCCGGCCCCGGGCTGGGGCGCGGGTTGTACGCGTTGGTGAACGGGGACTCGGTCGCACGGCCCATTGCCGACGATGGCAATTCGCTGCAGATGCTCCAGGTGCTCCCCGGCGGGCGCCGCGCCCTCGTGGCTCGCAAGCTCGCGGCTGCGGCCGGCCCACTCCTGATCCTCGACCTCCGCACTGGCACGACCACGCCGCTGATCGAGCAGCAGATGGTCGAGGCACGGTACACCGCCGGCTACCTCCTCTGGGTCCAGCTCGATGGCACCCTGCTGGCGGCCCCGTTCGACCCCGAGCATCCCGCCCCCGTCGGGCCGGGGCTCCGCCTCGCTCCCGGCGTGTCGGTCACGGGCACCGGGCTTGCCCAATTCGCCGTGGCGCCCAACGGCACCGTGGCCTACGTTCCCGAAGAGCCTCGCTCACTCCAGTTCGTGGATCTCTCAGGCGCCTCGCATCCCGCAACCGCGGAGCTGCACAACTATCACGCCCCCGAGTTCTCGCCCGATGGACGGCGCCTCTCCGTGGATTTCAACAGCGCGGATGGACGGGACGTCTGGATTCTGTCGCTGGATGGCGGCACCCTCACGCGCACCACCTTCGACCGCGACGGCCACGACGCCACCTGGACGCCGGATGGGCGTTTCATCACCTATGCCTCCATCAAGTCGGGGGAGCTCGGGCTCTACCGCAAGCGGCCGGGGAGCGCCGAGGCGGCGGAGTCGCTGTTCGCCTCCATCCACCTGACCTACACGGGGCACTGGCTCCGGAATGGCAGCGCCCTCATCACCACCGGCAACGACCTTCGTGGCGATTCGCACTCCGATATCGCCATCCTGGACAGCGCCGGCCGCGGCCCGCTCAGAATGGTTGTCGCCAGCCCATTCCAAGAGCAGTTCCCCACCCTCTCACCCGACGGTCGCTGGCTCGTATTCTCCTCGGATCAATCCGGCGAACACCA
>SPDF01000084.1 GCA_004525055.1 Gemmatimonadales bacterium
AATCGCGTCCGCCTGGGCAAAGTCCCGGGCCTGCCGAGCCGCCTTCCGGGCCTGAATCCGCTCCTCCACCCAGGTGGCCAGCTCGGAATCGGCCTCCTTCGGGGTCGGCAGCACGTCCAGCACGCCGGTCGCCCAGGCGAACGCCTCCCGGGCCGCGGCTGCCGCCCCTGCCCCACGGTCGAGCGCCCGGTTCCCCGCGGTGACGAAGTCGAAGAGCGCCGCCACCGCTCGCGGAGCGTTGAGGTCGTCATCGAGGGCCGCCGAGAACTGTTCCCGGAGTTGCTTCGCCGCCCCCTCCAGCTCGGATGTCGCCCCGGCACCCACCGCCCCGGCGGCAGCAGAAGGAGCCGCCTCCAGCCGTGCCGCGAAGTCCCCCAGCCGGCGGAGCCCCGCCGCCGCCTGCGCAATCGATTCGTCGTTCAGGTCGATCTTCTGCCGGTAATGGGCCTGGAAGAAGAAGAGCCGAAGCGCTGCGGCATCGACCCCGTCCTCCTCGAGATCCCGCGCGGTCGTGATGTTCCCGAACCGCTTCGACATCTTGGTGCCGCGGATGTTCAGGAACTCCGCGTGCATCCAGACCCGGGCAAAGTCTTCCTTGCCGGTGTGCGCGCAACTCTGCGCGATCTCATCTTCATGGTGCGGAAAGATCAGATCCACGCCACCACAGTGAATGTCGAGCACGTCCCCGCCCCACTTTTCGCGCAGCAGATCCAGCGCCATCGCCGAGCACTCCAGGTGCCACCCCGGCCGCCCTCGGCCGAACGGCGCGTCCCACGCCGCCTGCACCAGCTCGTCGTCGGGCTGCGCCGCCTTCCAGAGGACAAAGTCGCGCGCATCCTCCTTGGCGTACTCGTCGCTGCTCACGCGGCCGCTCGCACCCGAGCGCAGTTCGCGCTGGTCGAGCTGGCTGAGCCGCCCGTAGGCGGGGAATCGCCCGATGGCGAAGTACACCGACCCATCGTCGCCGCGGTACGCGATCCCCTTGGCCAATAGCGACTCCACCAGCGAAATCATTGGTGCTATGAACTGGGTGGCTCGGGGGTAGGCATGCGCCGGAAGAATGCGGAGGTAGTCCCGGTCAGCGAAGAACGCCTGAGCGTAGGGCTCGACATGCTCCCGCAGCGTGACACCTGCCTTGGCCGCCGCCTGGATCGTGCGGTCGTCCACGTCGGTCAGGTTCATCACGTGGAACACCGTGAGCCCGCTCGCCTCGAGCCACCGCCGCAGCAGGTCCTCGAAGAGAAACGTCCGAAAGTTGCCGATGTGCGCGTAGTTCCAGATGGTCGGCCCACAGGTGTAGAGCGAGACGCGCCCCGGCACAATCGGAACGAAATCCTCGACCCGCCGCGTCATCGTGTTGTAGAGGCGGAGCGTCATGCACCCTTCTCGGCGGCACCGGCCGCCACAGCGGGATCGACCTCCCCACCGCGGACGTGCACCGTCCGCTGCGGGAATGGGATCTCGATCCCCTCACGGTCGAGGCGGTTCTTGAGACGGCGGCGGAACTCCTTCGCCGCAGCCCACTGCTCGCCCGGGACAGTCTTGAGCAGGGTCCGGATCACGACCGAGTTGTCGCCGAGGTCCTGGACGCCCTGCACCTCCGGCGGTCCCTCGAAGTGCCCCGCCCACGCGGGATCCGCGGCGAACGACGCGGCCTCGTCGGCAAAGACCTCCAGGGCGCGGTCGATCGGCGTATCGTAGGCTACGCCGATGTCGAGCACCGCCCGGCTCCAGGCGCGGGTCTTGTTGCTCACCACGCCGATGTCGCCGTTCGGAATCGTGTGGAGCATGCCCTCGAGGTCGCGCAACTGCACGATGCGAAGCGTCATCTTCTCCACCACCCCGGATTTGCCGCCCGCCTGGATGACATCACCCACCGCAAACTGGTTCTCCAGCAGGACGAAGAATCCGGCGATCACGTCCTTGACCAGTGACTGTGCGCCGAACGAGACGGCCAGGCCGAGCACGCCGGCGCCGGCCAGGATCGGGCCGATGGGCATGAAGAGGTTGAGCGTAAAGAGGACCGCCATCAGCACGATTACGACAGCGCCCAGGCTCCGCAACAGCGAGGCGATCGTGGCGCTGCGGCGCTCGCCGGCGCTGAAGGTGCTGTCGTCACCGTCGTCCGACGCGGCCACGATGCGCCCAGCCAGCTTCTTGACCAGGCGGTTGGCCGCCCAGGCCACACCCCAGATGACGGCAACCGCGATGAACTTCCGCACGGCAGTGGCCGGGTCGATCCGGAGAAACTCGATGATGTCCTGGAATGAATCACGCAATGACGGAAGCAACGGCACCTTGGCAACTCCTTGAAGAGCAATGAGATCCAAGGGGGTAAGCTAGACCGGAGCCGCGCACGGCGTCAACGCGCGAAGGACGCGCCATAAGTGATCCGGCTCTCACACACCCGCACCCCTCCCGCCCTGACCGCCGACAGGACCGCCTCCGGACCCTGGGTTCCGTCGAGCGCGAAGCGAACCCATTGGATCCGGCCGGCCGGGGCCTCCTCGATGCGCAGCTCGAGCATGCGTTTGGCGCGAATGGACTCGGAAGGGCGCCAGCGCCATCGGGAACCGGCTTGGTGTAACACGCGCTCCCCCAGCCGAGCGAGCAGGCCGCAATCCCGCGAATGAAGCACCACGGCCGCTCCCCCACCGCTGAGCGCGGGCAAGGCCGCCGCCACGAGTGGAACGGTCAGCCCGGAGAGATCGAGCAGGGCGCGCGCCGGCACCCGAGTGGCGGCGTACCGCACCTCCCGGTCGGTCTGCAGGCAGGGTCCGAAGGCAGCCAGGTCGGATTCATGGAGGGGATGGCCGTCAGTGAGATCGGCTGGCACGCCGACGATGGCCCCGGACGGGAGTGCCAGAAGGAGTGGCAGGAGACGGTGAGGAGACACAGCGTCGAGGGTCGCCATCGGGCGATCATAGCGAGCCGACGCCGGGGCACATCACCCCGGCGGTGCATGCCGGTGCGACTTAACGACGATCGAGCACCCTGGTCAGGAGCACAGGTCTATCGGCGCCCCGCAGTACCTTGTCCGCCACGCTTCCAAGCACCATCCGTCGCAACCCGCGCGCGCCGTGCGTCGCAAGGGCCACCAGCTCCGCGTTGGCGAGCGTCGCCTCGTGCAGAATGGCCTGGGCCACGCCCGGTTCCACCACCACCCGGATGGCGACCTTGACGGCGGTGCTCCGTAGCCGGGCCGCGACCTCCTCGAGGTACGCCTCGGCCTGCTCGGTGAGCGAACTGGTGAGCGTGTCATCGAACGGGAGCGAGGCACCCATTCCCGCCTCGCCCGCGATCGGGACAGGCGGCACGACCCGCAACAGCACGAGCTCGCACCGCTCCGGATCAGACAGGGCCAGGGCCGGCGCGATGGCCGACTCCGATTCCGTCGACCCGTCGAGGGCGACAACCACCTTGCGGAATTTTTCCGCTGGGGGAACGGCCGTTCCTTCTGTCGGCCGGATGAGCAGCACCGGCACGGTGAGGCGCCGCACCAGCGCATCCGACACACTGCCAAGCCAGAGTCGGCTGAGCGCCCCTCGCCCGTGGGTGGCCAGCACAACGAGGCCGAACGCGTTGTCCTCGGCGTGGGCGGCGATCTGCTCCACCACCTCACCGAACAGGAGCTGCTGGGTGACGCCGGCAAACCCTCCCTCTTCGAGTCGAGCGGCGCAATTCGCCAGGTACTGCTCCTCAGCGTCCCGAATGATCGGGTCTTCCGCCGTCACGGCGACGGCCCCTTCGGTCGCGATGGTCCACGGCGGTACCGGATCGTGTACCCGCACCAACTCGAGGTGCGCTCCGGCCACCTTGGAGAGACAGGCGGCCCAGGGCAACGCCTGTTCCGAAAACGGCGAGCCGTCGAGTGGCACCAGGACGCTCTTGATCATCGGGTCCATCCTTTCGCGCGAACTCGCGCGCTCAGATCAGCAACAGGGCCAGCAGCGTGGCGACCCCGAGATAGGCTAGTCCAGCGCCGGCCAGCCGGCGGAACTGCGATGTGCCGAGAGTCACGGCCACTGCGAACTTGAGGACCGTGTTGCTCAGCATACCGAGCATGATCGCCTGGGCCGCGAGGCGGATCATCCCCCCGTCGGTCGCGAGCCTCGCCATGGAGACGGTCAGCGCATCCATGTCGGTCAACCCGAGCAGGGCCGCGAGGGGAAGCACGCCGGGGTCACCGAACTCGCTCCGGACCCACGCGAGGACCAACAGCGCCCCCTGGAAGAGTAGCGCAAGCCGGATGGCGCTTCCCACCCTGAGGGGATTGGTTGGGGGCGTCATCGGCTCTGCCGCTGGTTCTCTGGCTTCCGTGCCGGGCCGGAAGGCCCACGCCGTCAGGATGACCCCGGCGCCGAGCGGGATCGCGGCCATTGGCAGGAGGGCCCATCCCGCCTCCTGGTTCAGCACGAACGTGATGCCGGTGACGCGAAGGACGAGAAGGGTGCAGGCGCCCACCACGCCGGCGGCGAGGCCCGTGCCGGCGTCAGGTTCCAATCGACTCCGCCGGGCAAAATTCAGCGTGACAGCAGTCGAGGAGACGAGACCACCGGCGAGCCCCGCGTAGGCGTACCCCCGCGTCACCCCCACCACGCGCCGCGCGACGAACCCCAGGAAGTTCAGGCCCGAAAAGAGGAGCACCAGGAGCCAGAGCGACTGCGGATATACCCCACCGAGGGGCCCGTACGGCCCCTTCGGCATCAGGGGCAGGACAACCAGTGCCAGGACCGCAAACTGGAGCGCCCCGCGCAATTCCCAGTCGTCGATACGCCTGACGAACTCGTGGATCGTGCTCTTCTCGTTGAGGGCGAGCACCACGACCACGCCGGCGGCGCTCGCGAGCCGCAGGTGCCCCAGGCCGGCGACAACGCCGAGCCCGAGGACCACGAGCGCGGCCACCTCAGTCGTGCCGTCCGGATCGAGGGAGCCCCGGCGGCTGGCAAGCACGTACGCCGCGGCGACGAGGAGCGCGGCACCTCCCAGCAGGACAGCCGACAGCGCCACCGCGCCCGCGGTCAGCAGAACGCCGGCCAACCCTCCTGCCCCACCCAGCAAGAAGAAGGTCCGGGCCCCTGCAAAGCGTGCATCCGGACCCTCGGCGTGCCCCGACCACTGTCGCTCGATGCCGACCGCCAGACCGACGAGTGCGGCCACGGCCAACCCCATCGCCGCTTCCGATGCGGCGAGAGGCGTGACCGCGGCCGCACTCAGCACACTACTCCTTTGGGGCGGGGGCGGGGGCTGCCGCCGCACCGCAACCGGTCCCATCGCCCTTGCAGCACTCCATGCCAGGGGCACAGGCACCCTTGCCGCCCATCATTCCACCCATGCCGCCCATCCCTTTCATCCCCTCCATGCCACCCATCATCTTCTGCTGCATATGCGCATGCATCATCTTCAGCATGCCCTGCATCATGAGTCGGTCCTGCACCATCACATTCATCACCGCAGCCATCGCCGCCACCTTCTTGTTCCCGCTCGCCGTATTCATGGCCGCGGTGAGGTCGGCGATCTGTACGTTGGCGGAATCCATCTTGGCCATCATGGCCATGCAGGGGCACTCCCCACTTTCGGCACAACCTCCGCCGGCACCCATGCCGGGGCCCATGGCGTGAGCGTGACCGGCCATCGGAGCCGCGGGAGCGGGGGCAGCCTCCTGGGCCCCTAGCGGGGAGGTAAAGAGAAAGGGGACGACGAGGGCGAGCAGGGCGAGGCGGCGCATATGATACCTCAAGGAGGAAGATTCAGAGCGGAACAGTCAATACGGCGCAGAGCGCCGAATGCAGGAGGCCTCGGGCGACGCTGCCTCCCTCGACGATACCAGGGGGCCCGCCGCGATGGTATCCGAACGCCATCAACTTGGCACCAGTATCGGCGGCCTCGGTGAGCAACTCAGTCAGCACGTTGCCCCGCCGGATCCGAAGCTCGGTCGTGACCACGCCCCGGTCCAGCGTGCGGTTAAGGCGGAGCGTGCGCGACGCCGGCAAGGCCGCCGCGAGTTCGTCCGGTTCGTTGAGCCAGACCGGCTCGACCGTCACGGCGCGCAACGGCATCTCGATGGTCCGGGAGAAGTCGGCGGCGGTCTGGAAAACGGAGACGCTCCGATCGGTGGCGTCGAGGCAGACCAGCATCGGCCCGAGCTCCACGCACTCGACGCCCACAAAGAGGCAGGGGACTTGACTGCGACGAGCGACGGCATCCGCAGTGTCGCCAAGAAACATCCGCTGCCGCTGCGTGCGCTGTTTCCGGCCGAGGATCAGGAGGTCGCCGGCGTGCTCCTCCGCGTAGCGCGGGATCTCGACGCCGGGAACTCCAGAGAGGACTGTGAACGCCGGGGCGACCCCCGGCGCTTCTCGCCGCAATTCAGACTCGAGGCTGCGGGAAAGGTCGCGGAGGAGGGTCTGGTGCTCGGTGTCTGATGGCGTGGTCGCCGGCTCCCCTTGGGTTGGGGTCGCAAGGCGGACCGAGAGGACGGTCAGCCGAGCGCCCGCCTGTTCGGCGAGGCGTGCGGCGACCAGCACGGCGTGGTGACCGGCCGCAGATTGATCCGTGGCCGCAACCACATGCCGAAGCTCCATTTATATGTGCTCCGCGATTGGTGACGTCGCATACTCGTCGGATTCCCCTTAAGAGAGTATGAAGGAATCGAGAAGAAACACGCCTTCCTTCCCACTCGCCCCACCTAGTACCTACCTTCCGTCCATGAATGGCCCCCCGC
>SPDF01000358.1 GCA_004525055.1 Gemmatimonadales bacterium
CCAGTTCCCGGCGCGCCTCGCGATACTCCTGCATGTCGAGCACATAGACGGTCATCCGCCCGATATCGGTGGGCTGCCCGCCGGCGGCGCGCACCACCGCCAGCGAGTTGGTCAGCGCCAGGCGGAACTGGGTCACGAAATCGTCGGGGCGCACGCTGCCCGAGGCGTCGCTCGCTGTTTGCCCCGCCACGAAGAGGGTGCGCCCACCGGCCGGTGCCAGCAGTCCATCGTTCCAGCCGCTCGGCTGGCCGCGTGGGTTGATGATGTCCCAGGTCATGCTACGCCTCTCTTCCGTCGATGATGACGGCTTCGCCGTTTCGACTGCCGGACTCGTCGCTGATCTGAGCCAGCACAGCCGCGGCCACTTCCTCGGGCTGAATCATTCGGCCCCCCGGCATCGTGGCCAGGAGGGCGGCGCGCGCCTCGTCGGCGGTCTTGCCGGTCTTACGCACGATGTTCTCGATCGTGCTCTTGGTCATCGGAGTATCCACGTATCCCGGGCAGACGGCGTTGACGGTGACACCGGTCCCCGCGAGTTCAGCCGCGGCGGCGCGCGTGAGCCCGACCAGCGCATGCTTGCTCGCGACGTACGCAGAGATATAGCGCGCCCCCTCGAGCCCGGCCACGCTGGCCACGTTGACCACGCGCCCCCACTTCCGCTCCAGCATGTCGGGCAGGAACGCCTGCAGGCAGAGGAAGGGACCGGTCGCGTTGACCCGGAGCATCTTCTCCCAGTCTTCCAGGCTGGTCCGGGCAATCGACGCCGATTCCGCGATCCCGGCGTTATTCACCAGGATGTCCACCGGGCCGAGCTTCTCCTTGGCCACCGCGGCGAGCCGGGTGATGGCGGCGGGATCGCTGACGTCGCACGCCGCCCCCCAGACGTTCCGGCCCTCCTTGCGCAACTTGTTCGCAAAGACCTCGAGCTTGCTGAGCGTCCGGCCGGACACCAGAACGGACGCACCGGCATCGGCCAGCGCACGCGCCACCGCCGCGCCGATCCCCTGGCCGCCTCCCGTCACCACCGCCGTCTTGCCATCGAGTCGCATCAGGGTACTCTCTCAATCATCTTTGAGCAGGGGGAGGGCGGCCGCTTCCAGGATGGCGCCCAGTGTCTCGATGAGCGCCCGGCCCTCCTCGGCGGTCGCGTCCGCGGGCCAGCCGAAATAGGCGCGGGGCCCCCCGGCCTCCGCAAAGGTGGTCTGGCCGGCGCGGATCGCCACCGAGAGCGAGTTCGGGTTCGGCGGGAGTTCCGTGCGGATATCGCGCACCAGCTCCGGCCGCTCCGCCATCACGATGGAAGTCTCGAAGCGCCCCGCGTGACAGGCGCCGGTCTGGAACTCCTCGCCCAGCTGCCCTGACCACGGCTTGCGCGACAGATTCGGAAAGGCGACCCTCATGCCGTCGGCGCGAATGGTCTCGACCGCGTCGGTGACGGCGCCGAGGTGCTCCGGGTCGAGGTGGGCGCTCACCACCACCAGGCGGGTGAACCCTTGGGCGCTGAGCCCATCGGCCACATCTTCGAGGAGCGCCACGAGGGTGGCGGCCCGTATCCCCAGGGTGCCGGGGAAGGCCGCGGCAAACGGGGCGGGGGTCAGCGCCACCGAGGGGAGCACGACCGCGGTCGCCCCCTGGCGTGACAACCGTTCGGCGCCGGCCCGGGCCATCGCCTCGACAATGATGACGTCGGTCGAGAGCGGCAGGTGGGGGCCGTGTGCTTCGGTGGCGCCGAGCGGAACGATCGCCACCGCGCGGGACCGGTCCAGCGCCGCGACCTCTTCATATGTTGCTGTGGCGAGCCAGCACACCGTCATCCGAACCTCGTTCCATCCGGGAGTCCGCTCGTGACGTTTGAACCGCCGGAGCGCTTCAATATCGCCGATCACCTGCTCGATGCGCGCATCCGCGAAGATCGCGGGTCGCGCGTGGCGCTGGTGACCGATCAGCGGACCTGGAGCTATCGGGACGTGCAGGACATGGCCAACCGCTACGGCAACCTGCTCAGGGAGGCGGGGGTGATGCCGGAGCAGCGGGTCATCATCGCCCTACCCGACGGGCCGGAGTTCGTGGCGGCGCTGTTCGGCATCTTGAAGATCGGGGCAGTCGTGGTGATGGTCAACCCGGACCTCAAACCCGACGCCATCGCCTATTTCTACCAGTACACCCGTGCCCGCGTCGCCTTCGTTCACCAGGACAACCGCGACGCGTTCGAGGCGGCTCGCGCCGAGGCACCGCTCCTGGCCGAATTGATGGTTGTCGGCACCGAGACCCTGGATCGCCGGCTCGAGGGGCAGGCGCTGGATCTGGAGACATTTCCCAACCACCGCGACGACGCCTGCATCTGGCTCTTCTCCGGCGGTACCACCGGCCAGCCGAAGGCGGTCCAGCAGAGCCACTGGAGCTTTGCGCATACCACCGCCTGCTACGGCCA